>AWNV01000032.1 GCA_000493965.1 Candidatus Aminicenans sakinawicola JGI OTU-1 | reverse complement strand
TCTCAGTATTAGCTTATTAATTTCTTTGATTTTCTGTTTTAGTTCAGCTGTTTTCTTTTTGCTCCTTGTGTGTTTGAGAGATACATACAACTCCTCTTTTGTTTCTTCCAATTCGTTTATGACTTTTAATTTTTCATGGAGATTCTGGATAATTACTTCCTTGCGGCTTGGACGAATATTGAGGTCCTGGATGTGACGGCTCATTTTTACAATCAAGCGCCCCCGGGCAAATTTGTCTTTTTTCCTGTGAGGGATTTTTTCTAATTGCCTGCTTAAATCTTTTATCTCATTGATTTTGGCAAGAATTAGATTCTTTTTTTCTTCGAGCCTGCCTTCTGCGATATCATCTTCACTGATGTCTAGAATGTCCTGAACACATTCGTAATCTTCTTTCAACTTCTCTTCCAAGAGAAGAATCTCATTAAGCACAATTCGCGTTTTTGAAAGAGTTTTGATTATTGTCTTTTCGCCCCTTTCGATTTCCATTGCTATAGCAATTTCTCCCTCTCGTGTTAAGAGAGAAATACTGCCCATTCCTCTTAGGTAAAGCTTGACGGGGTCAGTTGTCCGTTCTAGTCCCTCCAGAGAGACTATATTGCTTTTTTTTCTTCTGATTTTTACCACTCTGTGTTTGTCGAGGATTTTGATTCCATAACTGTCTGTGGAGCTGAGAAACGCATCGAAATCTTTTCCGGAAAGCTTATTGTTCTGGAAGGTTTTTTCTATTTCTTCGAAAAGCAAATATCCATGTTTTCTTCCCTTTGAAATGAGTTGATGAATTTCTTGCTTATGAGTGTTATTTTTTAATGCCAATGGCAGCTCCTGTTTTTATGAATTTCCCTCTTATTATTATAACGTAAATTTCAGTCATTTTGTTGGGATAATTCTTCGGTAATTTTTTGCCTCTGCCTGAGAAGAGAGAGAATCTTTTCTTGCTCTCCACTTCTTTCCAGCTTTGAAATTTGAGCATTTATTTCTTCCGACTGTTTTTCTCGGGCATGTTTCTTGAGAGCTTGGATGTAATCTTTGACTTTTTCTATGGTTGGTTTTTCCCTGGTTTCCTGTAAGATTTCCGACAGTAATGTACGAAGTGAAGGGTCAATTTTTTTCATAAGTTCGTTAAAATTTGGAGATTTGCCATTCCTGAAAAATTGTGACAGGGCATGGAGGATAGGCTCGCTCTTCAGGCCTTTAAAATCCTGCTCATTCATATTATTAAATATGGTCGTAGTAAAACTACTGTTTTCGAAAAGAACTTGAAGAAGTCTTTTTTCTGCATTAAGAAAGTAGCCTTTTGTTTCGGTTTTCCCCCCTTTTGATTTTTGCCTAATCATTGCCCTTAAATCTTCTTCATTAATTGAGAGATGCTCACTTGTTTTCTTTAGATATTCACTGCGGATAAAAGGATTTGCGATTTTTTCTATCTCTGTAAGGACATGGTTTACAACTTTAGCTTTCTCCTCAGGAATTTCGAGATTTGTTTTGCGGATTAGTGTATTGATTAAAAATTTGAGGCCTCCTGTGCTGTTTTGAACAAGGCTTTTAAATTTGTCAACACCAGATTTTCTAATGAAACTATCAGGATCCATTCCGTCTGGCAATGTCAGGACTTTAATTTGGACACCTCTTTCAAAACAGAGGGATATTCCCCTGACAGATGCTTTTGTGCCAGCATCGTCTCCGTCATAGCTGATGATCATTCTTGGTGCAAAATTTCTGGCTATGGAGACTTGATGAGTGGTCAGGCTTGTTCCGAGAGAGGCTGCGCAATTGGTTATTCCTGCCTGGTAAAGTGAGAGGAAATCCGTGTACCCTTCTACAAGAATGACTTCGCCTTTTTCGCGGATAGATTCTTTACAGAAATTAATGCCGTAAAGAAGTTTTCCTTTAGTATATATAAGAGTGTCTGGAGAATTGAGATACTTGAGTTCAGCCTTTATTATTGTTCTTCCACCAAAGGCAACAACTTTGCCAGTCTCAGTGAATATAGGGAAAATAATTCTCCCTCTAAACCGGTCATAATAACCCTCTTTTTTTTGCCTCCGAAGAACTAGTCCTGCCTTTTCGAGTACACCGGGAGAAATATTTTTGCCCTGAAAATAAGAGAGAAGAGCATCCCAGGAGTTCATAGCATAACCTATCTTGAGTTTTTGTATAATTTCCTCGGAAATTTTTCTTTTTTCAAGATAACCGAGGGCTTTCTGGCCTTCTTTAGTGTTAAACAGGTTTTTCTTGAAAAAAGCGAGGGCATTTTCGCTTATTTTATACAACATTTCTTCTAGTTTTAGTTTTTGTGAAGAAAACTTTTTTTTATCTGGAAGCCTTATGTTATACTTTTTTGCTAGATACCGCAGAGCTTCAGGGAAACCGAGGTTTTCTTTTTCCATGACAAGAGTAAAAATATCTCCGCCGGCTCCACAGCCAAAACAGTGATAAAGCTGTTTGTCATTGTCGACAGTAAAGGAAGGGGTCTTTTCTGAATGAAATGGACAAAGGCCTACGTATTTTTGTCCACGCTTTATCAGCGTGGTGTATTGTGAGGCTATATCCACTATGCTTGCAACTTGCCTGATTTGGTCTATTATTTCCATGATTTCCGACAAGAGTGAGATAAAACTTAACTACCAAAATATAGGGCTGAGACTTTGAATTGTCAAGGTGATAATAGGTTGTTTACTCAAGATGATTAATTAGACTTGCTGTGCAAGCTGCTCCAAATCCATTGTCAATATTTACAACAGATATGCCGCCAGAACAGGAATTGAGCATTGCGAATAGAGCCGCCATTCCATTTAAGCTTGTTCCGTATCCAACACTTGTTGGAACCGCAATAATTGGAACATTGGTGATGCCGGCTATCACGCTTGGTAGAGCACCTTCCATGCCAGCGACAGTAATAATCACTCTTGCATGCTTCAATTTGTCGTACTCGCCAAAGAGGCGGTGGAGCCCTGCTACTCCAATATCATATATTTTATCGACTTCATTACCTAGAATATCGCAGGTTACAAATGCTTCTTCTGCAACCGGAATGTCTGATGTCCCGGCTGTTGTGATGGCTATTCTTCCTTTTCCTGGAGGGGCTGGTTTTTGCTTGAGGAAAATTGTTTTAGCAAGAGTATTATAACTAATACCAGGGATTTTCTGCTTTAGACTCTTAAAGACAGAGGACTCGACTTTGGTGATAACAAGGTTACTCCCATTTTTTAGAATTTCCGTTGCGATTTTTAGTATCTGGTCTTTTGTTTTACCCTGGCCGTAAATGGCCTCAGGAAAGCCTCTTCTCAATTCCCGGTGGTGGTCGATCTTTGCGAATGTTAAATCTTTATATGGAAAGCCTTCAAGAATTTCGAGAGCCTTTTTGGGAGAAAGGTTACCTATGCTGACGTCATTCAGTATTTTCTCTAATTTTGATTTCATCATGACAATTTTAGCATAATTATGATAAATTGAATAGTCTGGATTCTTGCTGACTATAAAATTTTAAGTTATACTTGTTTGCCTGAATTATGGTAAAAAAAACGATTCGAAAAGATATTTGCATGTCAGGTATTGGTATACATTCTGGAGAGGATATTGATCTATGCTTAAAGCCTTCGTTTTCAGGAGAAATCGTATTTTGCAGGACAGATCTTGTTAATTTTATGATTCGACCGGATCCACGTAACATAGAGGCTAAGAACAATTCCTGCCTCGTGTCAGGGAATCAGAAAGTGCGGACAGTTGAACACTTGATGGCCTCTCTTTATGCATTTGGTCTTGACAGTTTGATTGTAGAAGTGAATGCTGAGGAGATTCCGATAATGGATGGGAGCGCTGCTCACTTTGTCAGTTCTATCCATGAAGCTGGGATTCAGTCCCTGACTGAACAAAAAAAAAGTCATCAAAATTATAGAGCCCTTTATTATTGAAGAAGTAGATTCTTCCATTTCTGTCAGTCCGGATACTGCTTTTGTAATATCATATCTTATAGAATTTGATAATCCAGCCATCAAGAGGCAGGAATTAAAAATATCTGTGAATGAAGAGAATTTTTCTACAGAAATCGCACCTGCACGGACTTTTGGGTTCCTAAAAGATGCCTCAAATCTTAAGGCTAAAGGATTGGCTTTAGGGGCATCCATGGAAAACACAATTGTCCTTGATGAAAATGGTGTTATAAACGGGCCTCTCCGTTTTCCTGATGAGTTTGTACGGCATAAGATTCTTGACTTGATCGGGGATCTTTCTTTGCTTGGTTTTCCTTTAATCGGATATTTCAAGGCTGAAAAAGCAGGACACAGTCTCCATTTGAAAGTGGCCCGTTTCCTCCTTGACAATCCGGAATATTGGACTTATGTCTGAAGTGGAATTAGCCCCATAAATAAATTTATTCTTGTCAAATCTTGTGTTCTAATATAAAATATCTAAAACTATGATTTAAAGCTTGGGAGATAGAAAATGCCAGGAGAAAAAGAGAAAAGCAAAGAAGATATATACCAGAAAGCTGTTGCTTCTTATGGAAAAGCTATGAAAGCTTTTCACAAGGGAGATTATAAACGAGCTTATGAATCCCTTAATGTGTTTTTAAATAAGTATAATTTGGAAAAGGAATTAGTTGATCGTGCCCGAATTTATCTAGAGATATGTAAAGGACGGCAGAAAAAAGAAACAATGCCATTGAAAACATTAGATGACTATATTCAATACAGTGTTTACAAAATAAATCAGGGAGAATATGAGGAATCAATTAAATTGTTGAAGAAAGCTCTTGAAAAGAATCCCAAAGAAGGGAAGATCTATTATTTAATTGCTAGTGCCTTTTGTCTGTTTGGAAAGACAAAAGAGTGTGCGGAAAATTTAAGTAAAGCTATACAAATAGATGACTTTTTTAAAATATTGGCTCAAAATGAGAGTAGTTTTGAAGACTTGAGAGAAGATAAAAAGTTTAGACAAACAGTTGGACTGAAATGAGACAAGGCATTCTTGCTCTAATATTAGCTGCAGGAAAGGGAACCAGGTTTAAATCAGAAAAAATAAAGGTTCTCCATTCTCTTTTGGGGAAATCTATGCTCCAATGGGTAGTGGACTGCATTTTAAGGTTGAATCCGAAAAATGTTTATGTGGTTGTAGGCTATCAGAAAGAGGAGGTGATGAAAGAAGCTTTCTCAAAAAAGGTCAATTTTATAATCCAGAATGAACAGCTGGGTACAGCCAATGCAGTCCTTTCAGCAAGATCTGCTCTTAAAAAACACCTGGATAAAGATGTCCTCATAATACACGGTGATTTGCCTCTAATTAAACCTGAAACTCTTAGACCAATGTTGAATCTTCATCGAAAAAAAGGAAATTCCCTGACTTTTTTAAGTGCTGAATTGGAGGATCCTTCAGGTTTCGGCCGTATCATTTATTTGGGGGATAATAAAATCAGGATTGTGGAAGAGAAAGACGTCACACCTACCCAGCGAAGAATGAAAGAAATTAATGTTGGAATTTATGTTTTTAAAATTAAAGACCTTCTTCAAGCATTGCCTGAAATTTCAAACCAGAACAAAAAGGGTGAATACTATTTTACAGACATCATTGAGATATTAGCCAGGAAGGGGAAAAAGATTGGCATTTTCAAAACAAGGCAGAATGAGGAAGTTGTAGGAGTAAATGACAGGATTGAACTTTCGAGAGCAGTGGATGTCCTTAGAAAAAGAAAGATTCAATCTCTGGCTGAAATGGGAGTAACTGTTTATGACCCTGCTACAGCGTGGATCGATTCTAATGTAAAGATCGGAAGAGATACGATCATCTATTCCTCAGTGATAATTGAAGGGAATTCTGTAATCGGGCGTCAATGTTTGCTTTATCCATTTGTCCATATTATTGATTCGAGAGTAGGGAACGATGTGAAAATATTAACATCCACGATGATTGAAGACAGCACGATTGCGGATAGAGTTCAAGTGGGTCCTTTTACACATTTGAGGCCAAAAACAGTGCTCAAAAAGCAGTCAAAGGTTGGCAACTTTGTTGAGATGAAGAATACCGTATTCGGAAGGAACTCCAAAGCAGGGCATCTTTCGTATCTGGGAGATTCTGAAGTAGGGGAGGGCGTCAATATTGGGGCAGGAACCATTACATGTAATTACGATGGTATTAATAAGAATAAGACTACGATAGAAGCAGGAGTTTTTATTGGGTCCGGCACACAGCTTGTTGCTCCTGTAAGAGTTGGTAAGAAAGCATATATTGGAGCTGGTTCAACAATAACCAAAGATGTATCCTCGGAAGCTCTTGCCATTTCTCGAAGCAGACAGGTAGAAAAAGCGGGCTGGGTGAGAAGGAAGAAAAGAAAATAAGCACAATTGTTTTTACCATTTTATCTTTGCAGTAATCCGTGCTTGACGTGGTTGCTGTCTCCCCCATATTAGGCCGAACATAGGGATATTTTCTTTGACGTAAGAAATTGGAGTCTGACTGTTTAACAGGTTGAAGATATCGGCTCTTAATGTAAATGCCATTGTTTGAGCAAACCGGATTCCTGATAATTTGAATTCTTTTTCAATCCCTGTATCAAGATAAAAGTGGCCTGGAGTTTCTTTTGAACCCCTTCCTTCAGGGTAGGAATAATATCCTCCAAAGAAGGGAACATAACCAAGCTTTTCCCAGTAGTATCCTGAGATCCATTCAAAGGCTGCTGAGAATGCCACACCGTAAGGAGCAAGAAATATTGTGTTGAGTTTGAAGTTGTGGTCAACAGAATATGGGAGTTTCCCATACCAGCCTTCATCCCCGATCCCCCTCCCTCCTAGGCCGCCAAGGGCCCAATCGTAGTACTCTTTGGTTTCTTGAAGTCCCTGAAGGTCAGGGATGTAGATATGATTTCCAAAAAGACCTAAAAAATTAGTACTGCCTTCTTCTTGAGACCAAGAACCAGTTTCAGTCTGACCGGGATTTGTCCCTTTAGCAGAAGAATGGCAGTATGAAGCATTCAGGAAGAAGAATGACCCGATTTTGCCATTTAATTCGAACTCGATCCCATGGTAGTTCCTTCTTTTATACTCAAAGTTATCATAAAGGAATTTATATCCGGTAGTAGGATCGAAAACGGCCAGTACCTCAAGCAAGTTTTTTGTGCTTGAGCTGATGTAACGCACAATAAATGCCCAGTCATTTCCCAGTTTTCGGTCAAACTCAACAAGGTAGCGTGTAAGGAAATTAGGTTTTATACCTTTAGCGATTTCAAAAGGTTGATCTCCCTGTTCGGTTTCAAACAGCCAGTTTAAAGGATTGTGAATTTCGTTTTCCGCAGGATCGGAGGGGCCATTCCACCTGTATGTGCGAAACTTTAGTCCGGCTCCTGCGTTGAGCAGCCCTAATGGCATTGTTGTAATAAGATCAGAGAATCTTCCCCATCCAATCTTCAAAACATTTGCTCCATTGCCTGTTAAATCTACGGCTAAAGAGAGGCGGGGAGAAATGAAGTCATTTAAGCTCCATGACCATAATTTTTTATTATTATTGTCAAGACAGAGCTGCGTCTGGCTTCTAAATCCCGCCATAAGCGTGAATCTGTTCCATGATATTTTATCTTTGAAATAAAGCCCTAAGCCTCTGGCAGAATTGATAAAGTTAAAGATTCCATATTCGTAGAAAAAGGTGGGCGATCCTTTTTCTCCCCTCATTGTGTCAAAATAGTATTTTGTTCCGTTGTCAAATCCGTTTCCGGAGAACAGGTCTTCGTTTTTTCCGGTAAAATCAACTCCGAATTCGGAAGAAAAGGAATAATATTCAAAACCGAGGTTAAATTCATGGCGGCCAAATGTTTCTGTTTCTACATATTTTGTTAATTTAAAGTTGAAGTCCAGCCTCTTTTGGTTGTCTGTAACGTTTCCGTAAGAATTATGAATGCTCCTGGCTAAATCTTCGATATAATATTGAGCAGGTCCAAGGTCTTTATCAACAGGTTCGGTAAGAGAGTCTCTTTTTACCTGTCCCAGACTGGATTCAATAAAAGTAGAAGAATTGAGGATCCCCTTGTAATTAATCTGGAATATGAAATCGGAAAAATGTTTCTTTTCGAATAACTCCGGAATCCCGGTTCCGCCTTTCTGTCCAAAAGATGTGTTGTAAGTTGTTGTCAACGAGAGATTGTGATTAGTGTTGATAGCGTAGGTGAGTTTTGCAAAAATGTTATTAGTACGTATTGATTTATTCCCGGCGGGAACAAAAAGATAGTCTACTGTATTATCTCTTGTCTCCTCTGTATTATTGAAAAGATTGTTAGAGATAAAAAACCACAACTTGTCTTTTATGAATGGACCGCCAAGGTTGAAATAAAAGTTATTGTTGGAAAAATAACTTGGTTCGCTCACCGTGGCAAGCTGTTCTTCACGGGGGGATTGAAGTTTTTTATCCATGAAAATGAGTGAAAATTCTCCTGAGAAATCGTTGTTTCCGCTTTTTGTAACCATGTTGATTATACCGCCATAAGCTGAACCGTACTCCGGACTGAATGAGTCTGAAATAATCTGGATTTCATTTATAGAGTCATAATTGATAGGCATCCCTGAATTTTTCAACCTTACACCGCTTATTGAAAGTCCGTCGACTATCCAGTTGTTGCCTTCTTCTCCCTCGCCACGGAAACTTGGCTGGCCTTCGGTAGCTGTTCCATGCCTGGTGTTTGCTCTGACGCTGGTAACCCCAGGAGTGAACTTAGTGATGTCAACAATTGTCCGGTTCTGGGCCGGAATTTTTTCAAGGTCTTCGCTGCTTAGATAGTAACTGGTGTCAACTGAAGTCTTATCGATAAGAGGAGGCGATGCAGTGACAATGATTTCTTTTTTTATTTTAGACAATTTCATGACTGTGGTGAGGTTGGTTACTCTTCCCAGCCGGACAATAACATCTTTTTGGACAACCGTGCTAAACGCTTCGAGTTTAAAACTAAGGAAGTATTTTCCTACTGGAAGCAGGGGAAAGAGAAACTCGCCGTTCTTTGAAGAAATTACAGTTCGTGTTCCTTGAAGGTTAAGGCTTTCTGCTGTTATTCCAACTCCAGGCAGGCCCTCTCCGTTTTCATCCAATACTCTTCCCTGGATTTTTCCTGTTTCTATTGCCATGGATTGAGTGATGGAAAGGAAAAAAAATCCCAGGAATAAACAAATTATCAGTTTTTTATTCATGTTTTCACCTAATCCGTTTTTATCCTTTTGTTTTTTGTCCCGACTCTTTTTTACTGAACTTTTTGATGAATTCTTCTGTGAGTTTATGGGCTTCTGTATCTGTATACTGTTTGGGAGGAGTTTTCATGAAATAAGATGCAGGTTCATAGAGAGCTCCGGATATTTTATTGTTAAGAGCCAGTTTGCAGCATCTTATAGCATCGATGACCACTCCCGCAGAATTTGGGGAGTCTTCTACTGACAAACGGCAGTCCAGGTAGGTAGGGACATCACCAAAGTGGCGGCTTTCTATTCGCAGGAAGCATATTTTATTGTCTTTTTGCCACGGGACATAATCGCTTGGACCGATATGAACATTATCGGGGTGGATGTCCAGCCCCCTTGATTTTATCTGCGAGGTTACAGCATTTGTTTTTGATATCTTTTTGGAATCAAGCCTCTCTCTCTCCAGCATGTTGAGGAAATCCGTATTGCCTCCTGTGTTAAGCTGATAAGTTTTATCGATAGGCATTCCCCGGTCCAGATAGAGATTGACAAGAGTCCGGTGGAGGATGGTTGCTCCAACCTGAGATTTTATATCGTCTCCAATGATAGGAAGATTTTTCCTTTTGAATCTTTGCTGCCAGTATTTTTCGCTGGCGATGAAGACAGGGATGCAGTTGATAAAAGCACATCCCGCTTCAAGAACTTGTTCAACATACCATTTTGTTGCTTCCTCGCTGCCAACCGGGAGGTAGTTGATGACAACATCTGTCCCGGTTCTTCTTAGAATACCGGCTACGTCAGCCGTGCAGCCAGGAGCTTTTTCTATAATTGGAGAGAGATACTTTCCAATACCATCATGAGTCATTCCACGTTCTACTTTGACGTTGAGATGCGGAACATCGGAAAATTTTTTAGTGTTATTGGGAGCAGTGAAAATAGCTTCGCTTAAATCTTTGCCAACTTTATTTTTGTGGATATCAAATGCAGCCACAAATTCTATTTCTTTTATATGATATCCTCCAAGGTTAACGTGCATGACTCCAGGGATAAAGTCTGAATCTTTTGTATTTTTATAGTACTCAACACCCTGGACTAAAGAAGATGCGCAGTTGCCGACTCCGATTATAGCGACTCTTATTTTATTCATGCTTCAGATTTCCTTTGCTGATTTGTTTGGTCCTTCGACTTTTTTGACATAAAAAAGTCTCTGAAATGCAGTTATGTTTNAGACAAGAGCAATAATCGCTAATACTGCAATCATAACAGGATTAAAAATTTTGAGAATGGATCCGGCGATTGCACCAGAAAATAATAACGCCATTCTTTCTGCCCTCTGCATAATTCCAATTTTACATTCGATTCCCAGCCCTTCAGCCCTAGCTCTTGTATAGCTTGCCATGGTTGAACCTAGAAGAGTGAAGAAGATAATCCATAAAGCCCAATGGCTTCTGAAATGAGCGGCAAGCCCTAAGTAAATGAAAAATTCGGAATATCTATCTAGAGTAGAATCAAATATAGCTCCAAAAAGGCTTTGTCGGTTTGATTTTACAGCGACTTTTCCATCAAGCATATCAAATGCTCCGGATATTAAAATCATGATTCCTGCTAATAATGGCTTTTCAAAGAAGAATAAAACACCGGCAGCCAATCCTGCGAGAAAAGCTGTGACGGTCAATTTGTTTGGGCTGATTTTGAGGTTGATAAAGAGAACGGCAACTTTTTTTGAAAACTTAACAACGGATGATTCAAACTTTTCTGGTAAAATCCTGAATGTTTTCTGAGGATGGCTATCCATTTTGTATTCTATAAAGCGATAGCTCTCTTAAAGAGAACAAAATTAATCTAATATTATTTGGGATTCAAGTCAACCTGATAATATATCAGGAGTTCCTCCAATTTGCTTTTTAGGAGTTTTTATTAATAATCTGGGCTAACTATTGAGAATATGAATTTGAGCGCAGACATCCCCTCAAATTCATCTTATCTAAATAATTTATCGGCATTCTTTACCTTTCAGGCGAGCCGTTCTCACCGCATCTGCTGCGTTACAATGCATTGACTTCGATTTTTTCGTGTTGTATATCCTAATATTTAAAGGAAATGATGGAAAAAACAGGAAAATAGAATGCTGTATGAAACGGAAAGAGGTATAATTATGTATTAAAATACTAGAGGCAAACTAAAGGTTTATATTTAAGGAAAGGAGTTGCTTATGATAAAAATCGAAAATTTGAATAAGTATTATGGTGAACTTTGTGCTGTAAATAATGTGAGTTTTGAGATTCATAAAGGCGAAATACTGGGATTATTAGGACCGAACGGAGCTGGGAAAACTACGATTTACAGGGTCTTGACCGGTTACTTGAGCCCTACATCAGGAACAATAAAGGTTATGGATTATAATATCTATGACCATCAGATTGAAATTAAAAAATGCATTGGATATCTGCCTGAAGAAGCACCGCTCTATCGAGACATGTTGGTTTTTGATTATTTAAATTACATTGCTGACATAAGGGGAGTAGAAAAAAATAGAAAACTGTCTCATCTTCATGAATTAGCAGATTTATGCAACTTGAATGAAGTAATGCACAAAACAATTGATGAGCTTTCAAAAGGATACCGTCAGAGAGTCGGTATTGCCCAAGCACTAATGGGGAATCCGGAAATTCTTGTCCTGGATGAACCTACATCCGGCCTGGATCCCAATCAGATTGCTGAGACTCGAGAGATTATAAAAAAGATCGGGAAGGAAAAAACAATAGTCTTTTCAACTCATATTTTGAGTGAGGCAGAAGTGACCTGTGATCGTGTTGTGATAATAGATGAAGGCAAGATCGTCGCAGATGATACTATTGATAATTTAAGAAATTTGCTTCATGAAAAGTCATTTGAAAATATATTCAGGAAATTGACCAGGGGAAATTGAAATGCGTAATATGAAACACATATTTAAAAAAGAATTTAAAACTTATTTTGTTTCACCGATCGCGTACATCGTGATTTCGGTTTTTTTAGTCGTTATAGGCTGGCTGTTTTTTTCTACTTTTTTCTTGAACCGTCAGGCCAGCCTGACTCAATTCTTTTCACTTTTGCCAGTGACATTTGCTTTTATCATTCCAGCCGTTACCATGCGCTTGTTTTCTGAGGAGATAAATGTTGGTTCCTATGAAATCTTGCTGACAATGCCGGTTTTTTTCAAAGACATTATCATCGGGAAATTCTTAGCTGCCGTAGCCTTTGTTGGCATTATGCTTGCCCCAACTATTATATATGCCTTTTCAATTTCATTTTTAGGAGATCTCGATTGGGGGCCTGTAATAGGGGGATATCTGGGTGCTTTATTGCTTGGAGCAACTTTTAGCGCAATCGGGTTATTGGCATCTTCACTGACACGAAATCAGGTTATTGCATTTATAATTGGGATGGTCATATGCTTTTCCCTTACAGTATTAGTGGATTTCATGCTGTTTTTTCTCCCGAATTCTTTTGTGGGAATTTTCCAGTATCTCAGTGCAAGTTTCCATTTTAAAAATATAGCCAAGGGGATGCTTGATTCCAGGGATATTTTATATTTCCTTTCAGTATCTTTTATTGCGCTCTACGGGACAAATCTGATTATGCAGGAAAAGAAATAAGGAGTTCAAAATGAAAAAAGCTAAAAAAATGTCAAAATATTATACATTTTCTCTCTATCTCATAATAATCATCTTGATTAACCTTGCAGGAGTAAGCCTTTTTTTCCGGATTGATTTGACCGCAAACAGGCTTTACTCTCTTTCGAAGGCGAGTAAGAAGGCTGTGTTAACCCTGAAGGAGCCTCTGACTATCAATGTGTTTTTCTCAAAAAATCTTCCGGCTCCGTACAATAATGTTGAAAGCTATCTCCATGACCTGTTGGAAGAATATTCTATTTATGCCAATAATTACTTGAGTTTTCGTTTTTTCGATGTAAGCGCTAATGAAGGGGATTTAAGTGAGAAGGCTGAAGAGAATAGAAAAAAAGCGCAGGATTATGGGATTTATCCTGTAAACGTTCAGAAAATCGAGCAGGATGAGGCAAAAATTCAGAGGGCTTATATGGGGATGGTGTTTATCCATGGGGATATAGTGGAAAAAATTCCAGCCATAACATCTACAGAAGGACTTGAGTATCAGATCACAACTACTATTCAGAAGATGAATAATAAAATTTCAGCTCTATTAAACTTATCTGAAAAAATAGAAGTCAAATTAATACAATCTTCATCTCTTTCACAACTTGCCCCAGAGGTTAATCTTGAAGGTTTGGAAGAATTAAAAGGTAACATCGCTCAAGCTGTAAAGGAGCTAAACAGCAAGGTTTATGGGAAGCTGGAATTTGTCTATATTGATCCAAGTACTGATGAGGTAACTGAAGAAACTCTAAAGAGATACGAACGTTTCGGACTTAAATGGCCTGAATTTCAGAAAAAGGATGGGTCCCTTATACCAGCAGGGAGTGGCATCGTAGCGCTCGGAATAGAATACGGTGACAAATCAATAGAGCAGCGGTTATTAAACAAAAGCTTAAATTTGACAAGCAGGGGCCTGGAGGAACAGTTTGCAATTGTTGATATTGAACAGGTTAATACATTCATTGAAGAGAATATTGATAATCTCATTAATATTAATGACGAGATAGGATATCTTTCAACGCATGGAACCCTTTCGCTTTCGCCCGCACTGCCCCCTCAATTTCAGATGATGCAGCAGCAAAACGATTCGTTAACAAGATTCAATTCTCTTCTCAGCAGCAGCTATAGTGTTACTCAGATTGACCTGAAAGAGGATCCAGTTCCGGACAGCATTGATACTCTTATTATTGCAGGTGCCAAGGAAAATTTTTCAGATTGGGAATTGTTTCAGATTGATCAATTCTTAATGAAAGGAAAGTCACTGGCGATTTTCATGGAAGCATTTAATGAAATTAAACAACAAGGGCAGAGTCAGCAGATGTATGGAATGACTCAGCCTGCCTATCTCCCTGTAAATACAGGATTGGAAAAACTGCTGGAAAATTACGGTATTGAGGTTAAAAAGTCTTATGTTATGGATGAGAGCTGCTATACAAGCCGTGATCGTCTCAGCGGAGAAACACGGATTTACTTCGCTCCGATCATAAAGAATGAAAATATCAACCACAAGCTGGATTTCATTAAGAATGTCAAACAATTAATTATGATTAAGATGTCCCCATTGGAAATTGACAAAGAAAAAATAGATAAAAACAAGATAAAGGCCGACAGATTATTTTCATCTTCAAACAAGTCCTGGGAAATGGCGGGTAGGATTAATCTAAGTCCCTTGGCGATTCGCCCGCCGGTTAATGATAAAGATGAAAAGAGCATGCCTCTGGCTTATATCTTAGAGGGAGAGTTCTCCAGTTATTTTGCTGATAAATCTGTACCTGAAAAGCCAAAAAAGGATGAGGGTGAAGAGAAGGAATCCAGTGAGAAAATAGAGCAGCAGAAGCCTCAAATGCAGGAATCAAAAATTAAGGGAGAAAAGGAGATTCTCTCCAAGGGAAAGCCTGGTAAGATATTTTTGATCGGAAGTGCGGAAATTTTAAAGGATAATGTTCTGGATGAAGAGGGGAGTTCTCCAAATGCCGTGTTCTTATTGAATACAATTGACTATTTGAATAACAGGTCAGATATTGCCGTGATGAGAAGCAAGAATCAACGTTTTAATCCCCTAAAAGACACTAAAGCGATAACCAGGGCTTTTGTGAAAATATTTAATATTGCCGGATTGCCCATTTTGTTTGTACTTTTTGGCCTTTTCGTCTGGTTCAGGCGTAGAGCCAGGCGAAGGATGATTGAGGCGATATTTCTTCAAAAAAGCAGGGCTACGGAGGAGCGGCCATGAGATTGAAAAAAGAATATGTTATTTTGTTCGGTATCATCGTTGTGCTTCTTGTTTATCTTATCTTCAGTAGTAACAGGAATAAAATGACTTATAAAGTTCCCAAACTTGACAGGATAGAAAACAGTGAAATAGATAGGATCGAAATATCCAAAGCAGGTGAAGAAATCATCATTGCTGGAAAAGGAGATGTGTGGAAGATTATGCCTCAGGAATATCCTGCGGATTATGACAAAGTAAAGGGAATGTTGGATGTCATCGAAAATTTAATTCTGACAGAATTATCCGCAGAAAAACAGGACTACATGCGTTATGAATTGGATGAGGGGAAAAAGATTGGCGTGAGAGCTTTTAAAGGTGATCAATTACTGCGGGAATTTGATGTCGGAAAGCCTTCTTCGACTTACAGCCACACGTTTGTCAGAGTGGGAAAAGATCCTCGTGTGTATCATGCAAGGAATTCTTTTCGCAGTACATTTGATCAGAAGAGAATGGATTTGAGAGACAAGGTTGTGATGAAGTTTGATAAAAATGAAATAACTGGCTTAGAAATTAAAACGGGTGGGGAAACCTATAAATTAGTAAGAAAAATGGTGCCTTTGGAGATTCAGCCTGAAGGGCAGGAAGATAAAGATCAGCCCAGTGCACCAAAAGAAGAAGAATCATGGATAATGCCCGATGGGAAAAAAGCCCAAAAAACAGAGATTGATTCTCTCTTGTCACAGTTGTCTAACCTTAGATGCGATGAATTCATAGAGGGGAAGGCAGCAGAAGACTTCAAAGAGCCTCTTTATTCAGTGACCTTAAAAGGCA
Organism: Candidatus Aminicenans sakinawicola JGI OTU-1; assembly: GCA_000493965.1. Taxonomy (GTDB): domain Bacteria; phylum Acidobacteriota; class Aminicenantia; order Aminicenantales; family Aminicenantaceae; genus Aminicenans; species Aminicenans sakinawicola. The sequence goes on along the minus strand of AWNV01000032.1, from coordinate 20,054 downwards.
ATAAAGATTATATTTTAAGGATATTCAAAAAGGAAAAAGAGGAGGACGACAAATATCCGGCTCTATCTTCAGAGATCTCTTATCTATTCTTATTATCTTCCTATAATGCGGAAAAGATCATGAAAAAGCCGGAAGATTTTATGAAACAGGAATAATACTGCCAGGATATTAATATGAAAGAGACTCTTTTTGCAGGGATCGATGTTTCCACTCAGGGTTGTAAGATTGTTGTCATAGATACAGCAGCGGAGAAAATTGTTCACGTCGGCTATGTTAATTATGATGAGCATCTGCCGCATTTCAATACGAAAAACGGTGTGATCCAGGGTTTGGATGAAAAATGTTCAGAATCCGACCCAAAGATGTGGATAGAAGCAGTCGATCTAATATTTAAGAACATGAAGAATTCTGGCCTTCTACCAGAGAGAATTTTATGCATTTCGGTTTCAGGACAGCAGCACGGATTGGTTGCTCTGGATAACACAGGAAAACTGAGCAGGCAGCGGAGTAAACTTTGGAATGACTTTTCAACTCTCGAAGAATGCCGCATACTGACAGAAGAAGTCGGAGGACAGGATGTGATGATTCGGGAAGTAGGGAACAGCCAGAAAACTGGATATACGGCATCCAAAATATTCCATATGATCAGGCACGAGCCGGAAATCTATGAAAAATCAGCGACATTTTTTTTAGTGCATAATTATATTAACTGGTATCTTACAGGCGGTACAAAAGTCATAGAACCGGGGGATACATCCGGAATGGCTCTTTGGAACCCAAAGACGAAGAAGTGGTCAAAGAAAGTCATCGACGTCATTGATCCGGGTTTGCTGAATAAGATTCCTTACTTAAGACCTGCCGATAAAAGCATTGGCTTTATCTCAGAATATCTGGTTGAAAGGTTTGGGTTTTCTCCACGGTGCATGATAGACGCAGGAAGCGGGGACAATATGTATGGGGCTGTTGGAACCGGCAATGTTAAACCGGGTATAGTGACAGTAAGTCTTGGTACGAGTGGAACCGCATGCACTGTTCTGCAAAAACCATTCATCGATCCTGCGGGAGAAATTGCTTCTTACTGTGACAGCACAGGAAATTATCTTCCTCTTATTTGTGTGTCGAATCTGGCTAACGGGTACAATGCTGTTTTAAAGAAGTATGATATCAGCCATAAAGCGTTCAATAAGATTGTAAGAAGAACAAAACCTGGCAATGGAGGAAGGCTTTTAATTCCCTGGTATACTGGTGAACGAACACCAAATCTTCCATTGGCATCTCCGGTTTATTTTGGGTTTAAACCGGAAGACTTTTCCCGCGAAATCCTATGCAGGGCAGTTCTTGAGGGCCATGTTATGAACCTTTACGAAGGATTTCAGCGGATGCCCATGAAAGCACAAGAGGTACGACTTACAGGAGGGTTGTCTCAGTCAGAGGCGTGGTGTGAGACAATTGCCGATATGTTTGAAGCCGAGGCTGTTCCTGTTGAAGGTGAAGGAGCTGCACTGGGAGCTGCACTGCATGCTGCATGGGTCTGGAATAAAGAATTAAAACATCCTGTTGCAATTGATGACGTGACTTCTTCTTTTGTAAGACTGAATGAGAGGCAGCGGAAAAAGCCTGTAAAGGAACATGTTGAATCCTTCCGTATCCAGAAACGGCTTTTCCATGCGCTGATCCAACGTATCAGGGGGGAAAAAGGCGAGGACCCATTCATGCTTCGCAGCAAACTTGTGCGGTTTTTAAAAAACCGGCACTGATGTTCCGGTTTTTTAGAAAGAGAAATACAAGGAGGGAATTTCTATGAAAAAAAATGTTCTCAATAAAACTGGAATCTTCCTTCTCTGTTTTTGCCTTGCAGCAGCGTTTGTATCTTGCAGGAAAAAAGAGCAGCTTAAATATAAATTCCCATTTCAGAATCCTGACCTTTCCCCTGAGGAAAGGATTAACGACCTTGTAGCACGAATGACCCTGGAAGAGAAAGTGTCTCAGCTTGTCTATGACGCCCTGCCTGTTGAGAGGCTGGATATTCCTGCATACAATTGGTGGAACGAAGCTCTGCATGGTGTTGCCCGTGCAGGAAGAGCGACAGTATTTCCACAGGCTATTGGACTGGCGGCAACATGGGACAGCGATCTCATGTGCCAGGTTGCAACCGTTATTTCTGATGAGGCCCGTGCGAAACATCATGAGTTTGTGCGGAGAGGCAAAAGAGGTATTTATGAGGGATTAACATTCTGGTCACCCAATATTAACATTTTTCGTGACCCTAGATGGGGACGGGGCATGGAAACGTATGGAGAGGACCCATATCTTACCGGTAAGATGGCTGTGCAATTTGTGAAAGGCCTGCAGGGAAATGACCCACATTATCTTAAGACTGTTTCAACCCCCAAACATTTTGCTGTGCACAGCGGGCCGGAACCTGACCGCCACACGTTCAATGCTGTGGTCGATGAACGCGATCTGAGAGAGACATATCTGCCCGCATTCCGGATGTGTATCGTAGATGCTAATGCTTATTCTGTAATGTGTTCTTACAACAGATACATGGGTGAAGCATGCTGTGGGAGTGACCGCCTCTTGAAGCAGATTCTCAGAGGAGAATGGGGTTTTGATGGATATGTAGTCTCAGACTGCGGGGCTATTAGCAACATTTATAAAACCCATAAAATAGTGGAGACTTCTCCACAAGCTGCGGCGGTAGGAATTAAAGCTGGCTGTGATTTAAACTGTGGGAGGGAATACAAGTCTCTTATTGAAGCGGTTGCAAAAGGATATATCTCGGAAGAAGAACTCGAGGTGTCTGTAAAAAGGCTTTTTAGAGCAAGGTTTAGACTGGGCATGTTTGACCCTCCTGATAGAGTTCCTTACGCAAGAATCCCTTATGAAGTGAATGATTGCAAAAAACACCAGGAAATGGCTTTAGATACTGCAAGAAAATCTATAGTGCTTCTGAAAAACGAGAGAAATCTTCTGCCCTTGAAAAAGGATATTAAAACTATTGCTGTCATAGGTCCAAATGCGGATGATGTAGAAGTTCTGCTTGGTAATTATAACGGCACTCCGTCAAATCCAATAACTCTTCTTGATGGGATCCGTCAAAAGGTGTCTCCGAATTCTAAAGTTCTTTATGCGCAGGGATGCTTCCTGGCGGAAAATCTTCCGTCTTTCCATGTAATTCCGGCAGCAGCCCTCCGTACTCCTGATGGTAGAGAGGGGCTTAGAGCGGAATATTTTGACAACCGTGAATTTGAGGGCGAACCGGTTTTTACACGCATTGATAAAGAAATCGATTTTAATTGGTGGGACGGGGCTCCCAGGGAAGGGCTTGATGATGATAACTTTGGAGTCCGATGGACCGGGGAACTGATTCCTCCGGTTACAGGGAAATATACCCTTACAGCAAGTGCATTTGGCGGATTGCGCGTATTTCTTGAAGATGCTCTCCTTTTGCATTATGACAGCCGTCATCATCCGAGGACTACATCCAAAGATTGTGATCTTGAGGCCGGCAAATCTTACGGGATTAAGGTTGAGTTTTATGAGCATAACAGTGATGCAACGGTCCGGCTGTCATGGTCCAGGCCCTCACGAAACATGAAAGAGGAAGCAGTCCAAGCAGCCGAGCAGGCAGATATCATCGTAATGGCAATGGGGATCTCTCCTCAATTAGAAGGGGAAGAAATGGAAGTTAATGTGAAGGGTTTCAAAGGTGGAGACAGGCTGGATTTAAAATTACCGGATACACAGGAAGAACTGTTAAAAGCGATCTTCGGCCTTGGAAAACCTGTTGTCCTGGTCCTTTTGAACGGAAGTGCCTTGGGAGTTAACTGGGCAGATGAACACATCCCGGCCATAGTGGAGGCATGGTACCCCGGGCAGGCAGCAGGAACAGCTATTGCAGATGTTCTCTTCGGAGATTACAACCCCGCAGGCCGTCTGCCAGTCACATTTTATAAGTCTGTTAATCAACTGCCTTCTTTCGATGATTATTCAATGAAAGGGAGGACTTACAGGTATTTCGATGGTGAACCTCTCTATCCTTTTGGCCACGGCCTAAGTTATACCTCGTTTGAATACAGCAATCTGACATTGCCGGAGAAGGTCGATCCATCTCAAGAGATCAACATTACAGTTGATGTGAGAAATACAGGGCAAACAGCAGGCGAGGAAGTCGTCCAGCTGTATGTGTCAGATGTTGAAGCTTCGGTTCCAGTGCCTATCCGTTCATTGCAGGGATTCCGGAGAATATACCTTGAACCAGGCGCGAAAAAAACCGTTAATTTCATACTAACATCAACGCAGCTTTCTTTGATTAACCTCGAGAATAAACGGGTAGTAGAGCCGGGGGTTTTTGAAGTTGCTATCGGGGGAAAGCAGCCAGGATTTAAAGGAACTGCAGATGCTCCCACGACAGGAGTCATTACCGGGAAGTTTGAAGTTTCAGTTGAAGTCAAAAAGAATTAGAATCGCACAATCCATCTTGTTTCCGAATTGAAAAAGGACATGCATGATTGATGATGAATTGAATTTGTGCTTGAGAAAAAAGAAAAAATCATCTATATTCTGAGGTGAAAAGAGAAAAAACATCCGGTTTTTTTCTGAGAAGAAAAGCCGGGGTGGCGGAATTGGTAGACGCAAGGGACTTAAAATCCCTCGTAGGGTTTCCTATGTGCCGGTTCGAGTCCGGCCCTCGGCACACTTTTTAGTTATCCGTGTTCTTCCTGGTTGCAGTATTTTATTATATATTGTGCCGGTTGGCAGTAGATCGTATTTGACCTGCCGGGGCGAAATACAACACTGGCAGGATAGATAAGTAGAGGAGAAACAATAAATGGAAAAAGCAGTCGGATTTGATAACGAAAAGTATCTGGAAAAGCAAACGGCAGAAATCCTCGAGAGAGTAAAACTTTTTGATAATAAGCTTTACCTTGAGTTTGGAGGGAAGCTCCTTTTTGACTACCATGCCTCCAGAGTTCTGCCTGGCTACGATCCGAATGTTAAGATGCGGCTGCTCCAAAAGCTTAAGGATAAGGCTGAGATCCTGCTCTGCATTTATGCTGGAGATATCGAAAGGAAAAAATTAAGAGCGGATTTTGGGATTACATATGATGTAGATGCTCTTAAGCTTATAGATGATATTAGAGATTGGGGGCTTGAAATTTTAGGGGTTGTGATTACTCGTTTTGAAAATCAACAGTCAGCAAAGATGTTTAAGAATAAACTGGAACGGCGGGATATCAAGGTTTATACGCATAGTTTTACCAAAGGATATCCTACAGATATCGATTTAATCGTTAGTGATGAAGGATATGGAGCTAATGAGTACATTCCTTACAAGAAACCTTTGACGATTGTGACTGGGCCCGGCCCGGGCAGTGGAAAGCTGGCAACCTGCCTTTCCCAGATGTACCATGATTATAAACACGGTATTAAGGTTGGGTATGCAAAATTTGAGACTTTTCCTATATGGGATTTGCCTTTGAAACATCCAGTCAATATTGCCTATGAAGCTGCAACTGCTGACATCGAGGATTATAATCTTATCGACCCTTTTCATCTGGAGTCATATGGAAAGGCTGCTGTTAATTATAATCGCGACGTCGAGGTGTTTCCTGTTCTGAAACGTATTCTGGAGAAGCTCACAAAATCACAGTCTGTATACAAGTCTCCTACAGATATGGGAGTAAACAGGGCTAATATTGGTATTGTGAATGATGAAGTCGTAAGGGAGGCGGCAAAGCAGGAAGTGATCAGAAGGTTTTTTCGCTATGGCTGTGAGTATGCCATGGGATTTGTGGAGAAGGATACTGTCCAGAGAACCGAGCTTCTTATGGAAGAACTTAATATGAAACCCGAAGATAGGAAAGTTGTCACACCAGCAAGGCAGGCTGCTCAAGATGCAAGGCAGAAAGAAAAAGGGAATAAGGGGATTTTTTGTGGGGCTGCCATTGAGCTCAAAGACGGTTCAATCGTAACCGGAAAAAATTCTCCGCTCATGCATGCGGCATCGAGTCTTGTTTTAAACGCAATAAAAAAATTGGCAGGGATTCCTGATAAAATCCCTTTACTATCAACTAATATAATTGAGTCTGTAGCAAGTCTAAAAAAAGATATTTTGAAATCGAAGTCCTTAAGTCTGGATTTGGAAGAAATGCTTATAGGTTTGAGTGTAAGCGTTGCAACAAACCCAACTGTTAAGATGGCTCTGAACGAATTGAAGGAACTGAGAGGATGTGATGTTCATATGACTCATATTCCTACTCCAGGAGATGAAGCGGGTTTGAAAAGGCTTGGAGTCAATCTTACTTCCGAGCCAAATTTTTCTACGAAGAATCTTTTCTTTTCCTAAAAACTATTCAATATAAATCATATCTGTCAATTTTGAGATTTTTGACACATGAGATTAAATCTGATATATTACGATTATAAAATAAATAAAATGAATAACTTACATCAGAGTATATTACCTACAAAATATAAGGAGATTGTATAAATGTCGGGAATTGCAGGGATTAACCAACCAGGTGAAAAAATTGCAGTCAAAAAGATGTTGGAGAGAATATCATATCGAGGCAATGCCGGAAGAGATATCAGGGAAAATGGAAACGCTACTCTCGGTATTGTATGTGCCGAGGCACAGACAGACTCTCTTGTCCGGATGAGGCAGAAAAATGAAGTTGAGGATGGTGCTGATGCTGGACATTTTGCATTGGTTAAAGCCAGTAAGGACGGAATGATTCTCAAGCGTGACCCTCTGGGTGTTGCTCCACTTTATTATGGGGAAAATGAGGAGGGAGCCATTTGTTTTGCCTCAGAAGTTAAAGCTTTGATTGGTCTCTGTTCGGAAGTCAAATCAGTTCCTCCCGGGTGTAAATCTGATGGTGAACAGGTGGAATCTTATTTTCAACTAAAAAATAAAGAACTATTAACATCAGATCCTGAGATAGTAACTAAAAAACTGAGGCAGCTCCTAAAAAGATCTATTGAAAAGCTAATTACACAAGGAGACATGATTGGTTCCTGGCTTTCCGGAGGTTTGGATTCTAGTACTTTGGCCGCACTGGCCAGTCCTTTTGTGGAGAAGATTTATACTTTTTCCGTTGGATTGGAAGGATCTCCTGATCTTGAGTATGCCCGGCAGGTGGCAGGTTTTATTAATTCGAAACACCAGGAAGTTTTGGTTGAGTTCTCAGATTTACTTGAGGTTTTACCTGAAGTTATTTTTCATCTGGAATCTTTTGATGCACATCTTGTACGTTCCAGCATCATGAATTTTCTGGTTGCAAAAAGAACTTCCGAATATGTTGATGAAGTCTTATCTGGTGAAGGTGGAGATGAACTTTTCGCTGGATATCATTATTTGAAAAACATTGAGCAAAAAAACTTGCCTGGTGAATTGATAGATATAACAAAACGGCTGCATAATACAGCATTGCAACGAGTTGATCGCAGTGCTTCTGCACACGGAATAGTTGCTCATGTTTGTTTTCTCGACCCTGATGTTGTGAATTATGCCCTCCGGATACCGCCTGAATTAAAACTTCATAATAATGTAGGAAAGTGGGTTTTACGTGAAGCTATGGACGGTGAGCTTCCAGAAGAAATATTGAATCGAAAGAAAGTTAAGTTCTGGAAGGGCACAGGTCTTGGAGAGATGATGTCAGATTATGCTAATCAAACCATTACAGATAATGATTTTAAGCTTGAGCGCAAGTTGAAGAATGGCTGGACAATTAATTCTAAAGAAGAATTAATGTATTACCGCATTTTTAAAGAGCATTTTGGAGAATTAGAAGACCTTTCTTGGATGGGAAGAACAAAGATTGTAGCCTCCATGCATTAATATCGTAGGACCGCGGATTTCAAATTAGACTTTCATTTGCAATGCAACATGTGCAGATTTCCTAATGGATCAACTTGAAGATTCCAATTCGGCCCGACTAGCGTAGTGGATTCTTTTTCCTGGACGACAGCAGGTCCATTAAAGGTGAATCCGGCCGGCAGCATTGAACGCTCGTAAACTCGGCATTTAAATTCCTTGTTTTTGAACCAAACAGGTCTGGTTCTGATTCGATTCCCATCCAATAAGTTTCCTGTAAAATTCAATTTTGGCATTCGAGGTTTAGACTGGAGTTTTGTGGCTCGTAAGCGCAAGTTAACAACTTGAATATTCTCACCGGAAGCACTATAGCCATATATTTTAGTATGCATTTCATGAAATGCTGTCTGAATCTGTTGAATGTCATTTTTAGAGAGAATTGATCCGGGAAAAGGAAGACTTAATTCATAGTTTTGATGATAATAACGCAGATCAGCAGAAACACTAATTTTTCTTTTCTTAGATGTGACGTTATTATTTTCAAACCAGGCTTCTGCCTGTTTATTGAGGCGAATTAGAATTTTATTGAGAGAAGATATTCGTGTTAGAGGTATCATAACAGTTTTTACAAAGTCTATATTCATATCTGTGTAAAGCAAGCCTATAGTTGAAAAAAGTCCCGGCAGTGGAGGAACAACAACATGATTGATTGACATTGACTCAGCTAATTCCGTAGCATGCAGCGGTCCAGCCCCTCCGTAAGCTATTAAAGTGAAATTACGTGGGTCATAGCCTCGTGCTACGGAAATGAGACGGAGTATACGAGTCATGTTCGCATTAACGATGGCCAGAATCCCGGCAGCGGCTTCTTCTAAATGCATATCTAAGGGAATGCAGATGGTTTGTTTTATGGCCCTCTCTGAAATTTTGGGATAAAGAGGCATCTCTCCTCCCAGAAAATTATCTGCGGATAGCCGGCCAAGAATCAAATGTGCGTCTGTAACTGTCGGATTTTTACCGCCTTTGCCATAACAGGCAGGCCCCGGAACAGCACCTGCGCTTTGGGGCCCTACTTTGAGGTGTCCTCCGCTGTCGATCCAGGCAATACTTCCGGCTCCTGCCCCGCATTCGACTACATCGATCATAGGAGTACGAACAGGATACCCGCTTCCTTCCTGACGTCCGCCATGGTGGAATTCGCCTCCGACTTCATATTCTTGTGAATATTGAAGTTTTCCATTTAAAATAATTCCGGCCTTTGCTGTTGTTCCTCCCATATCAAAGGCAAGAACCCTTCTCAGGTTAAGGGTTTTGGCAAGATGAGCCGCTCCTATAAGTCCTGCTGCCGGTCCTGATTCGATCAAGGTATGAGGTCGTTTCTTCGCTTCGTAAGTACTTAAAGTACCACCACCTGAATGCATAATTCTCAAATTGACCTGTTCCCTTTTTTGGTATTTCAATTTTGTTTGAATTGCATGGAGATAGTTTACGACTCTGGGGGCAACAGCAGCGGCAATCACTGTTGTGCTTGTACGCTCAAACTCCCGGAATTCGGGAGATACCTGGCTTGAAAGAAAAATAAATCTTTTATCAAATAACTTATGTGCCAGTTTTTTCAATATTTTTTCGTGCTTGGGGTTATAAAATGAGAAAAGCAAAGCAATTGCCAAACCATCTAAATTTTGTTTTTTCAGTGTCTTGATTTGTGTTACTGCCTGCTTTTTGTCCAACGGGAGAATAATTTTTTTATTTGAAGAAATCCTTTCCTGGATTTCCATTACGCAGTCACGATGTATCAAGGGAGGCATTCGGTCTTTTGTCAAATCGTAAAGACTGGGGCGCTGCTGCCGTCCGATCTCCAGCAGATCTCTGAAACCCTGGGTTACTAGCAGTCCAACTCTTGCAAGATTGCCTTCAAGCAGAGCATTTGTAACAATAGTTGTTCCATGTATAAGCACATCTACTTCGGAAATGTCTTTCCTGGCTAATTGCAGTACCCTGGTCAATCCATCTATAAATGGTATTTCGGGATTGTTTGGATTGGAAGGAATCTTGGCAGACCAAAAAACGCCGCGGTTCTTTTCGCAAAAAATAATATCTGTGAAGGTTCCGCCAATATCGATTGCAACGCTCATGATTCACTTATCTTCCGTTTCAGCATTTTCTTTCTCAATGACGTTGTGGCAAGCCAATCTATCTTCCTGGTTCTAGAAAATACAACGCCATAACTTTTGCGTGCCTGCAGTCGGCTTATTTTTTCCTGAATAAAATCATTTAGGACACGTTCAGGCTCTCTTTTTAGAGGAGAACCGTATCCGCCTCCGCCTGCTGTTTGTACACACAAGATATCGCCTTTACGAATTAAAACTCCTGAGACCTTGGATTTAATACGCTTTGAACCTGACTGGCCAGGATTAAGAAGAAATCGCCCGGTCTTTCCATGCAGGCCGCCTTTCAGGCCCCAAGGTGAAACAAGATGCCTGTCCGCATGTGCGGAGAAAAAAACCGGTACCAAAGCCTGAATTTCCTTGTGGATTGCTAATCCCCCTCGAAATCGTCCTGCTCCACCTGAATCTTGTATTAATTCATACTTTAAGACACGAAGAGGGTATTCCATTTCCATAGCTTCAATGGGTAAATTTGAGGTATTTGTAATATGTACTTGGATACCGTCCATTCCATCCTTTGTGAAACGGGCACCCATTCCGCCCCCCAAAGCTTCTACATAGATGAAATCTGAACCTGAAAGTTCCTTAGTTCCACCAAAGATAATAGCAGTCGTAGCACCATTGGATGCGGCCAGGACTCTCTCTGGCACGGCTTGTGCCAGTGCACCCATAATGACGTCAACGACCCTCTGGCAAGTATCTGTTCTTCCGCCCACAGCTGCAGGTTCTGAGGCGTTTACAAGACTGTTTGATGGTGCCTTGATCCTGATAGGACGTTGGAATCCGGCATTGATAGGTACATCCGGAGCAATAATGGCTTTAACAGCGTACAAAACGGTTGCCAGTAATGCTTGGCGAACCATGTTAATCCCACCCTCTGCCTGGGCTGCAGTCCCAGTGAAATCGAATGTTATGGAAGGGCGGTATTTGTGAGTAATAATAACAGTCACTTTGATTGGCAAGTGTTTATTTGAAATACCATCATCATCCATTACATCAGAAAAACAATAGGTTCCCTCAGGTATTGTAGTTAATGCTTTCCGAAGCCAATCTTCACTGTAATCAAATATTTCTGCCTCGATTTTGGTGATTGTTTCCGGTTTGTACTCCTTGTGAAGTTCATGCAATCGGCGCTCTCCCAAAAGCAAGGATGCTATTTGGGCACGTAAATCTCCCTCTCTTTCTTGCCTTCCTCGCACATTCGACATTATAAATTCCAGCACATCTTTTTGAAGGATGTTTTTACGCATGATCTTCGTAGGTGGGATTCGAAATCCTTCTTGATATATTTCGGTAGAATCGCCAGCGGTTCCCACTCCAGGAGCACGCCCCCCTACATCCGTCCAGTGAGCGACGTTTGTAACGAAAGCCACAAGTTTATTATGATAATAAACCGGCCTGGTTAGAGTGATATCTGGAAGGTGAGATCCTCCTCCGAGGTACGGGTCATTAGCAATAAGAATATCCCCACGACGAAAATTCCATTTCTTAAGATTGCGGCCGATTTTATTCATCAATCCCTGCATGGAACCAAGGTGGATTGGTATATTTTCGGCCAGTGTAATTAAGCTTCCTTTAGAATCAAAAATGGCACAGGAGCAATCTTTCCGCTCTTTTATATTTGTCGAATATGCAGAACGGACTAAAGCCACGCTCATTTCTTCGGTGATAGATTGAAAAGCATTTAGTATGACTTCGGATGTGATGGCATGGATTCTTAAAGACATTTAAAACCAGGGTTATTTTTTTATATCATACGGGGGATTTTAGGTCAAATTTAACTATCCTCGTGTAAGTGAAAAAATCAATATAAAAACTTGACATTCTTAACAACATATTGTATTTTTTTATAAAAAGCTAACAATATATGGTAGCAATTTGTGAATTGAAGAGGTGAGGACAAGGGTTTAAGATAGTTGTTTTTCCCTGCGAATTAAGATAGTTGAGGGAGGAGGGCCGAGAGAGGAATCCCCGTTCCGTTCATCCTACTCCCTTTTCAGCTATGCCTTGGATAGGCCCTCCTCTTCTAAATTAATTTTTCCGTACATAAGAGTGTCATAATGTCTTTAATGGGTCAATCGCCTTTTTAGGTGGTTGAAGTGATGATTTTTGTATCTATATCTTCACCTCTAAAGGTGAGTATACAGGTTGATAGTTTTTAGTTTATAACGAAAGTCTGACATCCTTTCACAGGGCCTATTTTTTTATTACTTTTTGGTAAAATATAGTGTAGGATTTAAATTTATGGTATCAGAGAGGAGAGGAAGAATGGATGTGAAACGATTTATCGAAGAAAAGGTTGAAGAAGTTAAGTCAACTGTGGGTTCTGAAAAAGCAATTTCTGCTTTATCAGGGGGAGTTGATAGCTCTGTATGTACAATCATTGCTCATAGAGCCATAGGAGAGAATCTAAAAGTGGTGTTTATCGATGATGGTTTGATGAGAGAGAATGAACCGCAGGATGTGAGTCAGATTTTTTCTAGTCTTGAAATAGATATTGAAATCATAGATGCTCAGAAAGAATTTTTTGATTCATTAAAATGTAAATTTGATCCTGAAGAAAAAAGGAAGGCTTTCCGGAATACATTTTATTCTGTATTTGGAAGGGCGGTTCTTAAGAGTGGAGCCAGGTTTTTAGTGCAGGGCACAATTGCCCCAGATATAATCGAAACAAAAGGCGGTGTTAAAACCCAGCATAATATTCTTGAACAGATCGGGATCGATCCTGAAAAAGGATATGGTTTTAAAGTTATTGAGCCTATAAAAGAGTTGTTTAAGCCGGAGGTAAGAGAAGTAGCTAGAGAGGCAGGCCTGCCGGAAAGTATTTACCAGAGAATGCCTTTTCCAGGCCCGGGGTTGGCCACCAGAGTGGTTGGGGAGGTGACACCCGAGCGAGTATCGCTTGTAAGAAAAGCAACTCAGATCGTGGAAAAGCAACTCAGCCCCTTGAGGCCATTCCAAGCATTTGCTGTTCTTCTAAATGACAAGGGGACAGGAATTGATGGCGGCAAAAGAAAGTTCGGAAATATCATCATTGTCCGCAGTGTGGAAAGCAAAGATGCCATGACGGCCGAAGCAACAGAAGTTCCATGGGAAATTCTAAAGAAGGTTTCAAGGAGAATTATCACTGAAATTCCGGAAGTTGTGCGTGTCGCATATGAAATTACAACAAAACCCCCTGCAACAATAGAATATATTTAATATCAACTGTCGAGCATCTAAAATCCAAGTCATACTACTGTCTAATCAGAAATGATTTCTGCCTGGATGTTTAATCTTTTCAGAGTACAATGCGCTACCTTGAAATTGCAGTTCCTGAGTGGAAAAAGATTGCAACAGAAATTGTAAATAAATTTGCAATTTAAATTAGAGGAAAAATAACTATCCAAAAGGATATATGAAATAGAAAATAAAAAGGGGTGGAAGTTGGATTGACAGATATGTTTATGGGGCATAAAATAAAATCATAAAAAACAGCAGTAGGGATCAATGAAAAGCAAGATTAAAGTTTTAGGTCTTATTCTTTTCTTTTTAATTTTAATTGCTGGAATTCAATACCAAACCTGGCGAGAATGTATACTAGTAGTTGATGGAGACACTATTGTTTTAGATGGCAATGAGAAAGTAAGGCTTATTGGAGTTGATACTCCTGAGACAAAAGACCCGAGAAAGCCGGTTCAGTATTTTGGTAAAGAAGCTATTCAAAGGGGATGCACACCGTGTCCTGATTATATTTCAATTGAATATGAAAAAAATAATAAAAGGAGGTTATAATGACTATAAGTGATGGGCTTGTCATTATCGCCATACTATTGGCTCCCTATTTAGCAGTTCAAATTCAAAAATATATGGAAGATATAAGAGAAAAAAGAGCAAGAAAAATTAAAATATTTAGAACACTTATGGAAACACGAGCAAATCCCTTAAATCCACAACATGTTGAAGCACTAAATGTAATTGATATTGAATTTTATGAAAATCAGAAGATCGTAGATGCATGGAAATTATTGTTAAAGAACTATTTAAATTTTCCTAAAGAATCTAACGCCCCAAGTTACCAAGCAAAACTTGACTCTAGTGTGAAAAAATCCGACGAATTGCGTGTTGACCTTCTTTATGAAATGGCCAAATCATTAAATTACAGCTTTGACAAGGATCACCTCAAACGAGTATACGCACCAAAGAGTCATACAGATTTTTTCTTTGGTCAAGAAATTATTCGACGTGGTCTTGTCGATGTTTTTTTAGGACGGAGCTCAATCCCGATTAAAATTATTAATCCAAAAAACGAAGAAGAGAAAAAATAGTAAAAAAAGAGGTGAGTAGCAGCCAAATCCCCTAAAGCCCTGGCTTCCCGAAATTGAAAAAGACAGCTTGTCTGAAGAAACACCTCATTAGATAAAACGAAAAAGGGAGAAGAGAATTCTCAAAAAGTTAACTTATTATTTTAAATCTTAAGAACTTTGACAAAGCCGATAGGTAAATTGAATGATTTGATTTAAAATTTTTCTTGTGCTATAAGTTTTTTATAATATTCGTTAAATGAGGCAAAATTAACAATAAATTTCCTAAGGGGAAAAAATGGAATTTGGAAATTTTTATTTAAATAGGGTAATTCTAGAATTAAGATATAATGATGGCTTTTTATATTTGGATAATTGTGGTGCAGCACTGTTAGAAGTTCGTAAGAAATTTCCAGAATGGAAATGGGAAAGAACTACAACTGAATTAACTGTTCTTAAAGAAAAAAGCAAAAATATGGAATTCTTATTCAATAGCCAAAATATTCGATTTATTCAAAATGAAGTAGATAATCTTAACCAATTTAAAAAAGCGACAGCATCAATTACCCCGATTATTTTAGAAAAGATTCAAATTGAAGAATTTAGCCGAGTAGGTAATAGATTCTTCTATCATTTACCTTTAAATAACATTGATGAGGGGGAAAAAATTATCCAGAAAAGTCGATTTGTTGAAATAGTTCCAGAAAAGCTTGGCTTATTTGGTGATGAACCTAAAAAGAAAGCTTTTACTATTTATATTGAGAACAAAGGTCTTCAATATCGAATTAAGCTTTCAACTATAGAAAGATTCGAATCACCAAAAAATGTAAAAATTAATGAGAAATTTCACCCAAAATATGGATTGCGTATTGATGTTGATATTGCTATTATCAAAAAAGTAAATGTTTTAGATTTCTTCTCTGACAAATTCATTCAATCTAATTATAAATTTTTAGAAAATAATTTAATCAAGTTTGTCCAGAAGTAAAAAAAATATGAGAGGATATTATTATGAGTGTTATTGATACAAAGAAGGGCAATGATGGACGGGGTGATTATATGCATAATTTATTAAGACGAGCAACTTGGGCGGAAGAAAAAGACGAATACGAAGAACCAAAGTTTACAAGTCCTTATTCAACTCCTGTAGTAGGAGAAACTGAAGTTTTTTATGGGATTCCAATGCCTACAGGAGAAGCTGAAATAGAAGTTGTTCCTATTGACAAAATAATTTCTGATACTATTAATGAAGCAATTAAATTGATTGAAGAAGTTATAGAAATTTATGATTCCGAAATTGATTGTTTAGTTACATTTTCCCTATTTGAGCAAAAAGTTAAACTACTTTGGGAAAAAAGAGAAAAAACAAATGAAAATTTTAAAGATGTTTTAGTGCATTTGATAACGGCTGCAAAGAACTCCCATTATCAAAAATATGATAAAAATCAATATAAATCTTTTAAACTAGTTTTAGAGAAAATAAAAAAAGTTAATATAAGTAAAGAACAAGTTAGAGAATGCTTGAAACTGTTTAAAGCTAACAATATTGACCTTTTTGCTCCTTTAAGAAATTGGAAAAATTACATAATCGAAATCAAAGAGAATGGATGACTCTGACGCTTGTTTATTTCTAGACACTACGATTCAGATAGACCGATTTTTAACAGAACCCGAAAAATCAATAAGATTAAAGGAAATCCTTTCACAAGTTAAAGAACTATGTACATCAACTTATGTAAAAATGGAATATCGGAGAAGTCTTATTCAAGACTTAGTCTTTTTATTTAATGATGCTTTAAGTGATGCTGAGCATTTTGGTGAAGTATTTTTAAGAATTAATAGACTACATTCCCTCCAACAAAGAAGAATAAGCAGAATGACAGCAAGTCTTATAAAGTTTTTCTTTGAAAAGGAAGATGAAATTTCAAATTCTTTAGGTAAAGAACACTTGGAGATATTGCGTCATTATTTAAGACCGCTAATAGAGCATTCGATGGAATTTTTTGATGATGATGTTAATTATATGGTTAATGGAACAGATTGTTATAATGCAAAGTTATCTCCTAGTCTTCAAGGTGAAAAGTTTGATAATCGAACTCATCGTTTTAAGTCTAGTGAAATAAAGTGCAAAATAGTTGAATTTTTCCAGCAGAATAAAGGAGAGTTCCAAAAGATATATAAAAAGCTTTCTCTGTTACAACAGTTAGACTCTGAACAAATCAAAATGAGAGAGACTTTGAAAAAAGCGTTGCAATATCCTCAAAATATGGCAAATTGTAAAAATTGTTGGGGGTGTGCAGATTCAATTATAGCAGTTGAATGTCCAAATGATAGTTTATTATTCACAACGAATAGAAAACATTTTGAACCAATTTGCCAAGAGATTAATAAAAAAATGGCTGACTTTAAGTATTGATAAGATTACTTTATAAGGCAATATGTAATTTAAGCATAAAGCTGTTTAAAGCAACTATAACAGCATCTAGCCAATACTCCTAAGAAGCTAATATGGATGACTTCCTAATAAAAAAAACGAAAGCGAAAGCATACCAATATGATCATCAGGAGAAGAACTAAAAAAAATAGATGAAATATGCAAAACATGCCCATATTTTAAGATGCAACCGAAATGAAGAGAAAATTATATATATGCGAGAGGAGAAGAAAAAACACCTCCAGAATCACTGTAAAAGGAAGCGATAAATGCCGTATTTGCACAGGCAAAACAGCTGTATAATATATGTTATATGCAAAAATAGTTTGAGGTATTTCATGCCAGACCAGAACAATGAAAAATCAATTGTTTTGAAAAAGCTCAAAAAACTCCCCATGGACTCAAGAACAAAAGAGGCTATATTGAATATTTTTAAGGCGACTCTTGCTACAGCGCCATTTTGTGGCGAGATAGCTTCACTTATTAGCGACTATATACCTTCAGCGAGATTTCAAAGACTTGAAAAGTTTGCCCAACAAATTGCAGATGATTTGATGGAACTCTCAGATCGTGTTAATAAGTCGTATATTCAAACGGATGATTTTGCATATTTATTTGAAAAATCCTTTCGAGGTGTTGCCGAAAATCCCCAGCCCGAAAAAATTGCTTCATTCAGAGGTATTTTGATTAATTCCGCTGTGAGGGATGATTATTCAGAGGAAGAAAAAGAATACTTTATAACTCTCGTGAACACCTTGTCAGCCTTACACATAAGAATTTTACGGTTTATGTCACAACCCAAACAATATTTATCTGACTCAGGAATACCAGAGGACAAAATTGTAGGAGGTTTTTCCGATTTTTTCCCTGTAGCTATTCCAGGAGTAAGTTTATCTGTAATTGAGTCAGCTTTTGGTGATCTATATCAGTACGGCTTAATCAATACAGACAAAACCATTTTTCGTACAATGATCTCCGGACAGGGATTACATCTTTTGGGTAATCGTGTTTCGGAGTTTGGTGATAGATTTATTCAGTTTTGCATATCACCTGCAAGCTGAAGTTTGAAAAGGCATATAACATTGCGCTTTCAGTCGGACTCGGCGAAGCCTCATCACTGAACCGCCCGTTGGGCTGCATAAATATATAGGCGATGTGCCTGCAGTTAGTTTTTAGAGGTTGATATGGGATTTCTATCTAATATTTTCGGAAAAAAGTTAGGTCCTTGGTATGTACGAAAATGGGCAAAGGAAAAACAAAAAGATGTACGACATTCAAATAGATTTAGCTTAGATGACGTATTGGGAGCAATATAGCTTATTTGATAAATAAGAGATAAGTTAAAATAAATTTCTTTTAAAATACCTCGATGTCGTGAATTCTCAATAAAAACAAACAAACTGGCTATTATTTCTTTATCACAAATTGATAAAAGTTGAGATGAAAAAGAATAAGAAAAATCCAATTTTCAAATGGGTAAAAATTGACAACATTAAAGTTGCTATTGACTCTCAATGTTTAAGTGCAATAGAATCAATAATCAAACAATACGATGGCGCTATCGTCTAGGGGACTAGGACAGGTGGTTCTCAGCCATCAGACCGGGGTTCGAATCCCCGTAGCGCTGCCATTACTAAAAAATATGGAAGTAAGCACATCGAGTATAAAAAGAAATATTGCGGGATTCAATAAGAAATGGATGGCTCTTATTTTTAAAATGGAGAATTAAAAGTTTTTAACTATATGGGAACTATGATCGCTATTATTAATTTAATCGCTATTATTGCCTTTATTTTTGCATTTCTAAACTCAGAAGAAAAAGGCAAGATTATTCTGGCCGTAATTATAGCAGTCCTTTTTTTGCTTCCCCATATATATACCTCAGCTACGCTGTTCTGGATATATTATGCAGCCAAGGTTATGTTTGCTTTGAGCTGTTTGGTTTATATTAAATCAAAAAGATTTTTATAGTGGAGGTAATACATAAAAGATGTTTTTATCTGAATACTGGATAGCTTTTAAAAGGAATATTTATGAATATTAATAATATTATTAGAGAGAATAAATTGATAATTCCTCTATTAGGTGCACCGGGAATTAAGCTCTCTAAA
This sequence comes from Candidatus Aminicenans sakinawicola JGI OTU-1, assembly GCA_000493965.1. Classification (GTDB taxonomy): domain Bacteria; phylum Acidobacteriota; class Aminicenantia; order Aminicenantales; family Aminicenantaceae; genus Aminicenans; species Aminicenans sakinawicola. The sequence goes on along the minus strand of AWNV01000032.1, from coordinate 1,236 downwards.
ACAACCCTGAAAGAAAATCTTACTGATTCCGAAGTACAATATAAAACCCTTTCTATGTTAATAGATAAATTTGCTCCGGATGGCATTTTCCCACTGATGGATCTTACTGTGGAAGCTGAAGCTTTAGGAGTGAAAATAAATTTCCCTGAAAATGAATATCCTGCAGTTGTAGAACACTCTTTTAAGAGCAAGGATGATCTTCAAGACCTGAAAAATAATTGGCGGGGAATTACAGGCAGATTAAAAGTTTTTATTGAATTAATGGAGAAGATTGCGAAAAATATTTCGATAATAAAAGGCGGCTATGTGATCGGACCTTTTACTATGGCTGGGGAACTGATGGGAGCTTATAATATAGCTATGAATGTTAAATTAAACCCTGACCTTGTATTAAGGTTTACAGAGTTCTCTGCCGAAATAATTAGCGAATATGCTAATGCTCTTTTTGATGCAGGAGCTGATGTTATTGCGGTTTTAGACCCCATGGCGGTTGTCCTATCCCCAAAACAATATAAAGAATTCTCTCTCTATCCTTTGAAGAGGCTGATTTCAAATGTTAATAATAATCCTGTGATACTGCATTTATGCGGAAACACAAATCACCTCATAAAATCAATGTTGGATTCGGGTGCAGTTGGATTAAGCTTAGACAGCGTATTGGATTTTAAGGAATTAAGAAAGATAATACCGGAAAAAATTGCAATGATAGGTAATTTAGATCCTGTTAAAGTATTTTTTCAATCTAACCCTGAAGAAGTAATTGGAGCTACAAGATATTTAAAGGAAAGCATGAAAGGTGCAAGAAACTTCGTTTTGAGTTCCGGTTGTGACATACCGGTCAATACTCCTCTTGAAAATATTGAAGCTTTTATGAAAGCAGCTAGAGAATAAATATTATTTGTATAGAGAGACACTTTTTTCTTGATATATACATTTAACGCATCAGGAGATGAAAATAAAGATAAAAAAAGGAGAGGTATAAATATGAAAAAGGTTTTTGTGCTTTTTTTTGTATCCCTATTTGTTTTTGCAATAACATCTTCTTCTGTGTTTGCCTGTTATGTGATAGTAGCAGGTGTAAATGGCAAGGACTTTTCCTATAGTTGTGGACAGGACATTTCCCATAGTGAGGGACAGGACTTTTCCTATGGTCTTGGAAGGTAGTTTTCCTATAGCTTCGGAAAACAGAAATACCATTTTTCAGGAACCTGGAAATGATTTAAACCTCCTTTTTTA
>AWNV01000031.1 GCA_000493965.1 Candidatus Aminicenans sakinawicola JGI OTU-1 | reverse complement strand
AAAAGAGCGTTAATAATTGTGCATATTGCGATGAATACTCTTGCGAAAAACTTGGAATGATTTTTAACATGCTACCGAATGCAAAAAAGCGATTGGATGAGATAAAGAGTAGACTATAGGTTCTCAATCATTGAATATCGCATAACAAATTGCTCCACCCGACCGCTATTTTGCTGCGCTCCATAGCAGCTGGTGAGCTTGGTTGTTATGTGTAAAGATAATTACTATGAATAGTAAAATTAAAAATATCCAAAATGAGTTGAACCGGTTAAGCAATAAGCAAATAGCTGAACATTCACAAAGATTTTTCAAAACCGGCAAAGGCGAATATGGTGAAGGAGATAAATTTTTAGGAATTCGTGTGCCTCCGTTGCGACAGTTAGCAAAAAAGTACAAAGACATTTCAATCAACGAAGCTACTTTATTGCTCAAATCTCAATTTCATGAAGAACGGCTATTATCTTTATATATGCTTATCGACCTTTATAGAGCAGCCGATAGTCAAGGGAAAAAAGAAATATATACCATCTATCTTTCCAATACGCGTTTTATCAACAATTGGGATCTTGTAGATTCTTCCGCAGAACATATTGTCGGCGCACATCTTTGGAAAATAGTTCGACAACCCCTCTATGATTTAGCCAAATCAAAAAACTTATGGAAACGTAGAATTTCTATTATGTCTACATTTCATTTTATAAAGCGCAGTGATTTTGTGGATACATTAAAAATTTCGGGAATACTATTGTATGATGTTGAAGATTTAATTAATAAGGCAGTTGGTTGGATGCTCAGAGAAGTTGGCAAACGTAATCTAAAAATAGAAGAAGATTTTCTGAAAAAGCATTATAAAAAAATGCCTAGAATAATGCTTCGTTACGCAATAGAAAAATTTCCGAAAAGTAAGAGGGAAAAATACTTAAAAGGTAGTATATAATCAATAATTGGGGGCGGCATTAGAAAAATTGATTATAAAAAAGAACTTAATTCAGGAAAAGTGATTTCATACAGATAAATTCCGTCTTTATTAAAAAAATCATAGTAGCTCCAAATCCTTCACAATTTTCCTAAATTCCCACCCACTGACGTCGTGAAATAAACATACCGCAGGAAAAAAGGTGATGTCATGGACTAGGAAAAGAAGCAAAACGACAAAGAAAGCAAAAAAATCAGCTATAAGATAGACTCCTCCTCTCAAATCGACAAAAGGCAGTCATGAATGGTCTCAGAAGTACTCGCCTATCTCTTCGGCTGCCATCGAAAGTTCCTGTTGGACAATTTGAGATGGGGGAGGTCGTTCGGCAAAGAAAGTGCAGGTGCGGATGAAAATTCATTCGGGACCCAAACGACTGTATCACGGCAATAATGCCTGGTACAATCTCTTTGCCTGTTACGGCCTTGAGGTATTTCAGGATGGCCTCTTTCCCGCAGAGACAAAGAGCTGAGAGGAGCGAGCGGTTGTACTTAAAGAATATTCTCAGCATCTTGGGGATGGTGAAGACCACCTGGCGGTGAGGGACATCCAGAATAAGTGACTCCCGCATCCATTTGCCCCATTCCTCCCTGTGCTTGGCATGGCATGAGGGGCAGAATCCGCGAACTTTACATGAGAAAGTTAACAATCTTTCCGTTCCACACTCAGGACAGCGGATCCTCGCAAACCCAAACTTCGGATTGCCATAGTCCAGATACTTGTTCACGACCTCCTGGATAACCGGACGAAGATAGCCGTACTCTCGCTCAAAACGCTTCTCATACTCCAGGAGGAACTTCTCAAAATAGTGGAAGAACACCCGGTAGAACACCGTGCGCTCTGGGTGACGTTGGTAATAAACCCCTGCGGTGGCCAGGAATGATTCAAGAAACGGGCCAGGATGGAGGCTTGCAGACAGATACCCACTATAAAAGACTATCTTTGGCCAAGGCGCTCTTTGGAAGAATGTCAACAGAAGCTGACGTTGGAAGGATTGTCGAGTCAACAAATGTTCACAACAAACTCAGAGTCTGCATCCTATTTTAGGATTCAATAAGGAACAAGCGATTATTGTGGATGTGAGAGATAAAAATTTGCAAATAGCTAATTTTATCGCCTGGCCCATTGCTTATTTTGCCATGAATTGATGGCTGCATAGTTTTGCCTATAGCACAAATATTGGAATTGCTGTATTTATTGTATCTGGGGCTTTTGGCTTTTACATTAGCACTCATTACGGTCAGTTATAAGCTAATTAAGGCAGCCACAGCCAATCCGGTCGATTCCCATATAATTCATTTATGCATCTCCTTTTTTTAGATTTGACCTTGCGGGTAGTCTATCATACAATCGCTTTTTTGCATTCGGTAGCATGTTAAAAATCATTCCAAGTTTTTCGCAAGAGTATTCATCGCAATATGCACAATTATTAACGCTCTTTTCTTTGCCACATTTTCTTATCTCACAAACCTTACAGTAGCTAAAAATATTCTCACCATCTGATTGGCATCCGTCACAATTAATGTCGGATGGTTTAATATCTGCATTAAATTGCTTTGACCAAAGTTTCGCTACCTTAGACCTTTTTTCATCATCATCATTTTTTGTAGCCAAGAATGCTCCACACTCATGGCAATCTAGTCCGCAGAAAGCTATCATTTCTTTCCTCCTTGCTTGTTAAAGTTATTTACTTTCGTCTAACAATTACTATATTGCATACTGTATTTTGAGAAAAATACAGCTGCAGAACTGTCTATATATTATGAATTCCTCTAAAAATATGCTTAATTTTCAGTGATATTTTATCAATATCCTTGTTATACAGCAAGCTGTATATCTGACGAATTAGATATCATGTATCTTTTAGAAGATGGATATAATATCAGAACTGTTCAGGAACTCTTGGGATCTAAGGATGTTCTAACAACAATGATATATACACATGTCTTGAATCGAGGATCTCGAGGAGTATTGAGTCCTACCGACAGACCGAAATAGATACCAGAAGATCCCTCTCAAATATTTCTTTAATTATTGCAATAAGCTTTGATAGTATCTATTTAGGCGTCAATATTTTCTGCAGAACACTGACGGTAAAAAGATGATGGTCAGGACAAAACTGTTTATATTTATTACGTTATTCCCTGTATTGCTCAATCAGGATACCGCAATAGAAAGCAATAAATGCTGTATTTGCACAGGCAAAACAGGTGTATAATACATGTTAGGCACTCATCACTGAGTTTAATTATAAAATGTAGGAGTATTTGTAGAATATGAGGCTTGCAACTACAAAGTTTCTTATCGCATGGGGCCTGCGGGCTGTGCAGGGATTGAATCTGCCAATGCCGTTTACTGATTTTAAGATATTTGCAAAGATCCATCCAGCGTTATTCCTGTCCGAGCCACGCTTCTATTTCTGGCCGCTGTTGTCTTTCAGTATTGTGCTGCTTTGCTTCGTTCTTGCCTATCGACAGTTATATACCGTGTTCTATATGCAGCTATCTAGCAGGTTTGTCCGTTTAGTATTTGGCCTAATAACGATTATCCCGCCGATGTTCCTGGTGTGTTCGTGGCTTGACAATCTAGTCCGGATCAAGTGGTAGTTTAACGATCAACTTAAAAAGAAAAGAAACTTGCACAGTAAGGCAAATGTGCCTAACCAGCAGTTGCAGCTGACCGCTTTCGACGCAGATATGCGCGGCACGTTCTGTCTGTGTTTTGCTCTGGTCAGCATGGCGTATCTTGCCGGAGTCGGCGGCAACTGAACCGTAAGCCGTTATGTAGCATAAAGAGGTATTATAAATTGCCATTCATTATGTCAAACGATACAAAAATATATTACACAGAATTTGGTAAAGGCAGTCCAATACTTGTATTACATGGCGGCCCTGGAGTAGATCATAAATATATGCTTGGCCTTAAACCATTATCAAAATATTATCGCTTAATTTTTGTCGATCAAAGAGGAAATGGAAAATCTAAAATTAATAATTATAAAACTCTTCAATTCAAATATTTAACTTCTGATTTAAATAATATTCGCAAACAATTAAAAATTGATAAATGGACTATCATAGGACATTCTTTCGGTGGGTTTGTAGCTTTGGAATATGCTTTACGCTATGGTCAATATATTTCACAATTAGTATTAATTGATACAGGTTTTAATGCTGTACAAGTACAGAAAGAAGCTCCAAAAAATTTATCAAAGTGGGGCTATCCAGAAAATGTTTCAAAGTGGGCTGATAAATTTTTTAATGGCAATATTCACTTGTTTCAAATACCATATGCATTTTTAAAATTTGGTAAAGCCTATTTTTACAAATACGATTTCAACATTTTCAAGAAATCAATGTCCGGAAAACATACTTTAAAAACAGTAATATTATGGTTTCAAAAATATTTTAAAGGATGGGACATTCATGACAAATTAAACTTAATTAAAAATTCAACATTGATTATTGCTGGTGAGAAGGATTTTCAATTTCCTCCTGATTATCAAAGAATTATGGCACGAAAAATAAACAATTCTCAATTGTATATAATTGAAAAGGCAGGGCATAATACACTAATAGAATGCCCAGGAAAAATTAATAGTATAATATTGTCTTTTTTTAATAAAAAGACATCATAAGGAGGAGAATAGTATGTTAATAACAGGAAAACATTTGATTAGAATCGCAGGACTAGTTCTGATCTTGGCATATATTACTGCCATACCAGTTCAATCCTAGATGGAGATACCAAGTTCAACCTTGCCTCCCTCAACAAGATGTTTACTGCTATCGCCATAGCCCAACTCTGTGAAAGCGGTAAACTGTCCTACGAGGATCAGATCGGCAAGTATCTGGATAGAGAATGGAACATTTACCTGGAAGGATAATCTGGGAAAAACTCTAATAAAAGGCGGCCCTGCTGGCGGCGGATATGCAACCGCGATTGATCTTTTAAAATTTTCACAGGCATTGCGAAACAACACTCTCGTTTCTCCTGAAACAAGAGAGATTCTCTTTGCACCTAAGGATAAACTGAATTCTCCTTATTACGGTTAGATTTCTGGGGACACTATACCTAACTCCAAATTAATAATTCCTGGGAAGTATTCAGAACTTCTTCCCAATTCAGTATAGTGTCCCTAGAATTTCAGGTTACAATTCAATTTTTTTATTGCTTATATTTGATATCGACAACGCTTCCTTTCCAATATGCAAAACTACCTTGAGGAAGATTCCACTCAACCTTTCCTTCTAAAGGTATCAATATGCCATTTCGTCTCTGGTAGTTATTAAAATAAGCGGCACCGTTCAAGCGGAGTCCGCTGGAGTAATTTGTTAGATTTTTTTCTTATAGACATCTCGACTGTGACCAATTCTAAGAATAAGGACATCATCTCCTAAAATTGCATAGATAACCCTATAATTACTTAATCGATATTTCCGAAGACCAGCAAATTGCCCTTTAAGAACCGGATAAATATCTGCTTTCTTTGAAAGCTCTTGCTCAATTTGATCTAAAATACGACAGGCCTCTGCCTTGGAAAGCTTTTTCAGATCGCGATGTACTGACCTCTTGTAAATGATATTATAAGCCAAGGGATTTTCTCAACTCTTTGCCTGAAACAATAGGATCTATCCTGTCATGGAGCCGGTCAAGAGCCACTTGGAGATCTGCATAGTCATCAATGTAAGACTCCAACGCTTTTTGAATGATGTAAGAGCGGGGCCTTTCTGTTTCTTTGGCAATATTGTCTAGGTAATTGGCAAGCTCTTTGGGGAGTCTAACTGAAATTGCTGTCTTCATAAAATACCTCTTGATATCATTGTAATACATTGTATACAAGAGTTCATGGAAAGTCAAATATTATTTTAAGGGATTAGCCTCAGTGCTGTCCCAACGTTGAAATTTAAAATCCTTGCAACTTAAATATTATCATTAAGTTATGAAAGAAATTCACTGTAATCGATTTGAACTAGATTTTATGATATGGTCGCTCTTCTGTCAATCGACAGGGAGGAGTGACCATGAATATAGGAAAAACGGTATTTTCTCAAATAATAGATTTTCTCCCTCTCCATGAATTTCGAAAATGTGTTAAACGCTATGGCGGCAAATACAAAGTAAAAAGCTTTTCCTGTTTTGATCAATTTCTTTGTATGGCTTTTGCTCAACTTACCTATCGGGAAAGCCTTCGAGATATTGAGGCTTGTCTTCGCTCAATGCAGAACAAACTCTATCATATGGGAATTCGAGGTAGGGTATCGAGAAATACTTTGGCCCATGCCAATGAACATCGCGACTGGCGGATCTATGCAGACTTCGCTCAGGTGCTTATTCATCAAGCCCGGAGCTTATATGCTGATGATGACTTTGGTGTAGAGTTGGAAGAGACGGTTTATGCTCTGGATACAACAACTATTGATTTATGCCTTTCACTGTTTCCCTGGGCAAAATTCCAAAAGCTTAAGGCTGCGGTTAAATTACACACAGCATTAGACTTACGTGGCTCTATCCCCACCTTCATTAAAATCACAGATGGAAAAATATATGATACATGTATTCTTGATGAACTTATCCCGGAACCTGGTTGCTTTTATATTATGGATCGAGGATATTTTGATCTTGCCCGGCTTTATACTCTGAACTTGTTTAAAGCTTTTTTTGTTATCCGTGGCAAATCAAACCTTCAATTTCGTAGAATCTATTCCCATCCAGTCGATAAGAGCACAGGCCTGAGATGTGATCAAACAATCGCTTTGACTGGTGTTAAGTCTTCGCAGCGATATCCAGATAAGCTCCGGCGAGTTCGTATATTTGATGCTGATAACAGTAAGCATTTGACCTTTTTAAGCAATAATTTTATTCTTCCAGCAAATACCATTGCAGAACTTTATAAATGTCGATGGCAGATAGAGCTCTTTTTTCGGTGGATCAAACAGCATTTACGGATAAAATCATTTTATGGGACTTCCGAAAACGCAGTGAAAACCCAGATATGGATTGCGGTTTCAGTCTATCTACTAGTGGCAATTATAAAAAAAAGGCTAAATTTAGAGATGAGTCTCTACACTTTTTTGCAGATTTTGAGTGTGACTGCATTTGAGAAAACTCATATTTTACAAGTACTTATGGAATTTTATGACACGACATTAATAGATGAACCTTGTAAGCAGTTGAATTTATTTAAGTTATGATGGGACACTATTGGATTAGCCTCCAATAATTTCATTTAGGCCATCGATAACTAACAATAGCTCCTCCTCTGATACTTTGGCCACTCTTTTTCCTATACGTTTCACAGAAAGAGTCCTTATCTGACTAATTTTCACCCAGGATTTTTTAGGAAGTCTGGGATCTGTAAGTTCTAAGGTCAGCGGGAATCCTGCACGTTGAGGTTGGCTCGTTAGAGCAACCGCGATAACTGTCCCTGAGCGTTCGTTAAAAACATTATGACTCAAAATAAGAACAGGGCGTAAACCGCCCTGCTCACTTCCGATAACCGGATTAAGATCAGCCCAGTAGATATTACCTCTCAATATTCTGGCCATTCTTCAAGTTCCTTTGAAAAGCCTTCTTCTGCTAAAGTCTGTTCATATTTTGGATCTAACTTCGCACATTCTTGTGAAAGAAGGGTCTTTTCTATTCTCTCTAGTTTTTCTTCAACAGCTTTTTGAATGGCCTTGCTTCGATTGGGAAAAACTTTGGAATTAACAAGATTATCGAGCTGCTTCACTAATTTTTCGTCAATAGTGATGGCAATTTTCGATGCAGCCATAATATCACCTCCGGTATGATAATATATCATACTTTCATTGAAATCAAGCAACATTTTTTGAGGCTAACGACCGAGCTCACCTGCGGCAATGGAGCGCAGCGGAATATCGGTCAGGTGCGGTGATTGGTTATACGAATAATCCATTTTTCCGATCCGAAGTTGATTCCTCAATGCCACTTGATCAGATATTATTCACTTGCACTCACCAATACGCCTTCCGCTGATGTGGTTAATCATCTTCATTTAGCCCTTTTGTTTGGTTTTCCTTGTCAGCAAAATCCCTTTTTAATGGCGTTTCCGCATGTAAATTGTCCAGTCAAGCTTCGCTCCACTTCCGTGAGTGAAACTTCCTTTCAATACATGAACACCATCACCTTCCCTCACCTGTGCTTCTTCATTTTCTATATTCATACCGCCACCAGATCCATCACTCCATTTAAACCCTAAATCCATTCCCAGAATCCCTACAATTTCAAACTTTCCTGTTGTAGTATTCAATGCCATGGTAATATTGTCCCCGGGCAAAGGATGATAAAGCTGAAACGAATGTCCAGTTTCTGTTGTTCCGTCGTAAAGAATACTTTTGGCATTAGCGCTCGTAATATTTGCTGATGTAATTGGATACCATATCGCTAAGTGGTGTGCATCAAGAGCAGGCAAGCTACGCAATTCTTTACCCAAGCTAAAACGCACTGTCGCATCCATGTGATAATACTTTACATATTCGCCGGTTTGGGTATAGGTATAGTTCAAAATAGCGAATCCTTCATAATGTGCAACCGTAATAGCCGTTTCATCCTTAATAGATTCAGGATAATCTTTCGGTTGAAAAGTTGCCTTTATAATAACTTTCTTATCTTTTTCCCCGGCATCATAAAACAATATAGCTTTTCCATTTTGGTCGGTTATGACATCACCCGAGGGATCCACATCCCCGTCAACGAGTCCTTTTACATTAACCTGAATATGTTTTCCTGCTACAGGCTGCTTTCCCTCTTTCACATCGACCTCAGACAGTTTAATCGTAATTTTGGTTTCATCTCCCGGAAAAATTTCTTTCTTTTCAGGCTTAACCTTGAGTTCCAGCCCATGAATCTGAATCTTTGTTTCTTTGACAGCTTTTTTATCAAGACCGCAGGTTTCAATTTTTATTGGAACCTCGTCAGGATTTATACCTTTCTTAAGAGCATAAATTGCTGATGTCCCTATGGGCCTTTGAATTATCAATATAAGTTTATTGCTGCTTTCTATACAAGTATCAACTTCGTTATGATTAGGATTGCATTCTAATTCACCCCTTTCTGTTTCTTTAGATAAAGTCACTACTTGACCATGATTTTTGTCAAATACAGGTTCCCCTTTGCAGTTTGTGACATCGATTTTGATCTTTAACTTTCTTTCTTCCTCCAACAGCGATACATATTCACGGTCCTGTGAAACCTTTATCTCCGGGCCTCTGGGCGGTACACGATGAGATTCTTCATGTTTCTTGATTTTATTGCCAATGTTTCCATGGGCCACGATATTTTGTTCAATTGTATGGAAAATATCCCTATTTCTTGTGCTTTTCACACTAAGAACATAGTCTTTTCCCCCACAGGAAGGAGTCTTTAATAATTGGGAACGCATCTGGTATAATGTGTCTTCAGATAGCTCCAGATGCCCAGCGTATTCAATAGTTTCTCCACCGCCTATCAGTAATAAACCATATTTAAATAAGTAATCACAATCCTTCGGCACACCTCCGTTGGCCGGGATGAACTGCGTACCCGGAGAGTTCATTCTGAGTTCTTCCATCACTTTTTCCTGGATTTGATAGAGCCATGAGTCTTTCGGCTGAGTGGGATACTGCTCATTCAAATGCTTTATAAATTCCCCTTCCTCATAAGTTTCCATTATTACAGCCACCCTTGGCTTTGAACATAGATCCACTTGTGCAAGTGCACTCTGGTGTAAACCAGTAGTGAGTAATACCATAAGCATTAAAACCTCACACTCGATTAGATGCTTTTTTCTTTTATTCATAATAAATCCCCTTCATACCGATTATTCTTTTACCAACTCCACCCTGCGGTTCAAGGCTCGTCCTTCCTCTGTCTCGTTGGAAGTCACAGGTGCCAAAGGACCCACTCCATAGGGTTTAAGCCTGTTTTGAGCTACTCCATACTTTGTTGCCAGGGCTTTTACAACAGATTCAGCTCTTGTTTGGGATAGTTTCATGTTGTAAGCGATTTTCCCAACACTATCGGTATGTCCAACCACATACAGATTCAATTTTGGGTTCTGTTTAAGAAGTTTCGCTATCTCTTTAAGGGTAGGCTCGGATTCCGGTTTAACCTCCGCTTTATTAAAGTCAAAATGGATGCCATAAACAGATGCATGTCCGGTTGAGCGTATATCCCTTGCCAGGCTTTTGGCATCGGCAACAACTTCCTGCACCATTGCCTTTTTCTCTACAATCTCCAGTTCATAAGATTCTCCCTCGGAATGTGCATATACATAAATCCACGTTATTTTTCCGCCTCTTTCTACCTTTAACCATGTTTCCCCTTGAGCTTCATAAATTGTTGAACCTCCTATCTTTTTTATTGCATTTTCATAGTTTCTTAATATCTGAAGCTCACTTGGGGCCTTCTTCTCTTTTTTAATGTCATATTCAATGTGATATTTGTGGCCTTCAATTTTAATATCTTCCCCTTTATCATTTTTGAAATCGGCTGTATCGAACTCTTTGTATTCATATCCTGAGATATAGAAACCAGGCATTCTCGTAAGGAGTGGATGGTCTTTGCTGCCGGGCTCATCTTCCTGTGCAACCGACAAAACAGGTGTTACTAACAGAGAAAATAAGCAAAAGCCTAAAATAAAAAGAATCCTCTTTTTCATCATATTATTCCTCCCTTTTCTATCAAGTTAATACCCATTTATTATTTAAGTGGCTTATCTTTCAGGCATGGAATTATTTAATGCCTCACAAGTCTAACACACGAAATCACCGGTCCGAACTCTGCCAGAGGCGGATGTGAAAGTCCGGTGCAGTGACTTGTTAGACCTCTGGCTTAACCTGCCGCTCTAGCATGTATTTCCTTAGCAAGACGATCACCCAATCGGTCTTTTTCCATCTCCAAATCATATCTTGTCTGGAGATTCATCCAAAACCTCTCGGAAGTTCTGAAATACTGAGATAGACGAAGGGCTGTATCGGCAGTGATGGCCCGTTTTCCATGCACAATCTCATTGATTCGCCGCGGCGGAACAGAAATATCCTTCGCCAGGCGATACTGGCTGATTTCCATAGGCTTGAGAAACTCCTCAAGCAGAACTTCCCCAGGGTGAATGGGAGGTATCCTCGATATACTCATAGCTCTCTCCTCTAATGATAATCTGCGATTTCGACCTTGTGCGCGTCCCCATGGGACCATACGAAACATATACGCCACTGATCGTTAATACGAATGTTGTGTTGCCCTTTCTTATCTCCGGTCAGCTTCTCCAGGCGGTTTGACGGAGGGATTTGTAGGTCGTCCAGCGATTCTGCCGCATCAAGTAAAACCAATTTTCGAAGGGCAGTATGCTGAATATCAGCCGGGAATTTCCGAGAGAATTGACGATTGAATATCTTCTCAGTTTCCTTGCATCGGAAATCCCTGATCATAATAAAATATTAACGCGAAGCGATAATAATGTCAAGCGTTAATACAGATGTCTAACGATTGAGTTCATTAAAGATCGCTCCATGTGTAAACCATCGCTATCAGTTTTAGAACAGCTTGCTGTATAACCGACGAATTAGATATCATGGAGGATTTAATGAAAAGAAATTGCTTTTCCTTAAATACAATTAGTAATATATCATTATCGATCGAGGAGTTAGGAAGTATGAAAAAAATTCTTTTATTACTGATGATGATCGTACTAATATACTGCAGGGGAGGAAATGTGGAAGATATCTACCAATCCCTGCCTGACCAGGTGTTAGACTGGAAGGCTGAGGGTGAAGATAGTGTTTACAACCGGGAGACCCTGTATGATTATATGAATGGCGGAGCCGAGGTCTATCTGGCATTTGATTTTCAGCAGGTATTTGTCCGGAAATTTAAACGGACGGGAGAAGATGAGATCACACTGGATATCTATGATATGGGTTCTCCGGCTGAGGCTTTTGGAGTATTTTCCTGTGACAGGGAGGATGAGGGAGCCGGGATCGGCCAGGACTCTGAATACGGTTTTGGCCTGCTGCGGTTCTGGAAGGGCCGCTATTTTGTCTCCGTCATTGCTGCTGGTGATGATCAGGCAGCAAAACCGGCCATCTATGAACTGGGGAAATCTGCAGCAGAATTGCTGGGCCCTGAAGGTGCAAAACCTGAAATGCTGAAATTCCTTCCGGACAAGGGTCTAATAAAAGACCGGACAAGTTACTTTCACAGCAATGTAAACCTGAATAACCGGTTCTTTATTGCCAGCGATAATATCCTTAACCTTAACCGCAGCACTGATTGTGTGTTTGCCGAATATAAGAGGGGAGAACAGGAACTGGTTAAATTACTGATCGTCCGCTACCCGGATGAAGCTGCAGCAGAGACTGCCCATGAATCTTTTTGTTCAGGGTATATGCCTGAAGCCACAGAAACCGGCCTGGCACAGATGGAAAACCAGTCATGGACAATAGTAAAGCAAAGAGAAACTATTGTAGTGATAATTTTTGACGCTCCGGACAATGCCCGGGCTCAAGAGTTGTTCTTAGAGATACATTTTGAATAAAGGGGAGCTTTTATGACAAAACTTATAACACGCCGTGATTTTATCCGGGGAAGCGCTGGTGTAGTATTAGGCGCTGCCATGGGATTTTCCGCGGAGCCTGCAAAAAAATCCAGGGTGGTCTTGATCCGCAACCCGGAAGCATTAGATGCTAATTCCCGCTTTAATGCTGAAGTTATTCAGAATATGCTGGATAAAGCGGTTATGGCTCTTTTAGATAAGAGAACACCGGAAAAAGCTTTTCAATCGCTGGTCAAAGCGGGGGAGGTCGTAGGGATAAAGAGTAATGTCTGGTCATACCTGCCCACTCCAGCGGAACTGGAACAAGCCCTCAAACGCCGTATTGTAGAAGCCGGAGTGAAGGAAGAGGATATAAGTATTGATGACCATGGTGTGAGACAAAATCCCATATTTAAGAAAGCGACCTCTCTTTTTAATGTGCGGCCGATCCGGACCCATTACTTAGCGGGCATGAGTGGATGCATGAAGAACTATATCATGTTTGCCCCCTCGCAGCAGGCTTTACATCCTAACAGCTGTTCTGACCTGGGGTCTTGTTATAAGCTGCCCATGGTTAAAGGCAAGACCCGGCTGAATATCCTATGCTGCCTTACTCCCCAGTTTCACGGCCGCGGCCCCCATCATTTCAGCCGCCGCTATGTCTGGAACTACTATGGGATCCTGGTAGGCAAGGATCCGGTTGCAGTTGATAGTATCGGGCTGGAGCTTATAAAAGCCAAACGCCGGCAGGTCTTGGGCAAAGCCCGGGAACTGCCTCCTGTCCCAAAGCATATTCAGGTTGCTGACACCAAACATGGTATCGGAACCAGTGATCTAAACAAGATCGAATTGATCAAACTGGGTTGGGACGAGGATATCCTGATATGATATTTTAGGGGGAGACAGATGAATAATAAAACAAAACAGACCTTTTCTGTCATCTTTGTGCTTATATTATTGATGTTTTCCTGCCAGCTTATTTCACAAAAAGAGAAACTGGAATATGTTGATTCCATACTCTGGTCTAAAGCCCATGATGTAAAAATCAACGGTGACTATGCCTATTGTGCTTTTTTAAATGGACTGCAAATTTTGGATGTTTCCAATAAACGCAAACCGGCTGCGGTGTCGAAGCTTTACCTGGGGGGAGGCTATGGTATTGAGACTATAGACAACCTGGCACTTGTAGCTGCCGGGAAAAAGGGTTTGCAGATCGTGGATATATCCGATGTCAAAACGCCTGATTTAAAAGGGATATATGAAACTACCGGAGAAGCAAAAGCAGTGGCTGCAGTTGGAAAATATGCCTATGTAGCAGCAGCAGAGTCAGGCTTGCAGATAATCAAAATCTCAGATCCGGCAGCCCCTGAGCTTTCAGGTGCCATGGATACACCCGGTTCGGCTGAAGATGTTATTATCAGGGGCGATTATGCCTATATAGCCGATGGCTCGTCCGGACTGCAGATTATAAACATAAGCAATCCCTTAGAACCAAAAGTGGAGGGTACATATGATACCCCGGACAAAGCAGAAAGAGTGGCGGTTTCCGGTGACCATGCTTATATAACCGACGGCTCGTCCGGACTGCAGGTTATAAACATAAGCAATCCCTTAGAACCAAAGCTTGCTGCCTCATTTACTACCTCCGGATATGCTCACGGTGTGACTGTAAGGGGAGATTATGCTTATATCGGAAACCTGTATGACGGTGCTTTTCAAATCGTTGATATAAGCGATCCCACCTCCCCGATTGAGGCTGCTTTTCAGAAATACACTATGTACAACGAGGCCTGGGATGTTACAGTTAATGGAGAATATGCTTATGTAGTGGACCATTTTTCAGGAGTTCACATTCTTTCAATTACAGAACCGGCTCGGCCAAAGGTAATAGGACGGTTTTCAACTCCGAGTTCGATCATTGCCGCAGAGGCAGCAGGAGAATTTCTTTGTGCTGTAGGGGATCTTTCCGGCCTGCAGGTGATCGACCCTAAAGATCCTGCTGCGCTGCGTATTGCCGGATCTACTACTGTATTTAGAGGAGTTCACGGGCTGGCAGCAGCAGGAAATTTTGCTTATATCACTGATAGATGGGGAATAAGGATCTATGATTTTTCCGACCCTGCGAAAATAAAGATGATAAAAATGCTTGAAATTCCAGGGGTGACCCGGAAAGTTTTAGTGTGTGGAGAATATGCCTATTTGACAGCAGACCATGCCGGTTTTCACATTGTCTCGCTTGCGGATCCTTCCGCGCCTGAGATTACCGGTTCGCTTGAAATGGCAGGATTTGCCTACGGCCTGGATGTAAAGGGCGATTTTGCCTATATCGCTAATAGCGATACCGGTTTTCACATTATTGACATTAAAGACCTATCAGCGCCTAGCCTTGTTGGTTCCCTTCAGACTCCCGGCCTTGCCTATGGCGTAGCAGTAAGCGGGGAATATGCTTATATAGCTGATGGTGATTCAGGCCTTCAGATCGTGGATGTGAGCAACCCGAAAAAACCGCACATTGTCGCAGATCTTCCCATGGAGGGGTTTGCCAATGGCATAAAAGTAGCCGGAAATTATGCTTATGTATCGGATGAATCTTCGGGCCTTAAAAAAATAGACATACGTAATATCAAAGAGCCGAAACTTGTAGCTTCATTTGATACCCCTGGTGAACCAGCTGGTGTGACCCTTTATAAGGATTACATAATCGTTCCTGATTCCTTCTCTCTGATTATTTTGAAATAATACGGAGTCGAGTCTTCATATTCCATATTTACACAATTTATCTAATCTATCTTGTAATGTGTGATCAGCGACAGGTGCTATTAAAAAAGTCAAGAAAAAAATCAAGGAAAATCGCAATAAGCTTGACAGCATCCTTTTATACCATTACCTTACATTTAGGTCTCGGAGGAGGGACCCTGCGTATAATGGCCGAGTTGCCATTTCGGGGCCGTCCGAGACCGGTTTCCCTTCCATAATATTGCGGATCAAATGGCTGATTGGATTTAAAAACACCATAAATTACTCGGGCCAGATGATTCATACTGGCAACAATGGCAACGTTTTTGGGCTTTCCTTTTGAAACCAAACGATTATAGACATCTAAAAGGATTGGGTTCTTTTTTGTAGAAAGAGCAGAGACGACACACATATAAAGTTTTTGCCGGATATGACTTGGGCCACATTTGCTTATATGGCCCTTCCTATTTACAGATGAGCCGCTTTGCTTGCCTCGAGGAGTTAGTCCTAAAAAAGATGAGAACTTCTTGGCCGAACCAAAAAGACGAGGATCACCGACATCACCTAATAAAGTAGCCATGGTTAGTACACCAATGCTTGGGATCGTCTTCCAAGGCGGAAGATTCATGGAATTGATTGTATTTTCAATAGTCTTATCAGTGTCTTGGATTTGCTGGTGCAAAGATCTTAGATTCTGGGTTAAGATTCTAATCTGAAATACATAGACGTCACCCTTACTGCTCCCTATGGTTTGCTTAGCCAATGCTTTCAACTGCAATGCTTTTTTCTTCCCTAAATACCTGCCTCCCTTTCTATTCTGGACAGTCATTAATCGGCTTGTCTTTGCTGTCAAAATATTTTTTGGACAGGGGTAGCGATAAAGCACTGCCCAAGCTAAAGGCTCATTATTTATATCAGTAAAAACCTGTTCGAATTCAGGAAAAAGTTGATCCAACAATGCATGCATCTGATTTATACAGGCTGTTTTTTGCGAAACCAACTGATCACGCAGCCTGGATAAATCTCTCAATGGCCGCATTTCTGAGCGTTTTTGGGATGTCTGCTCAGGACGTTGGATACACATGAATTCCGCAATTGCAAGGGAGTCAACTTTGTCATTTTGTTCCCGCAGCATAAGCATCTGTATGAATCGTTTAGTTTGTACAGGATTAATACAGGATACTCTTAGATCCAAATCATCGATAGATTCAAGAAAGGCAACCAGGTTCTGATGATAGTGACCTGTGGCTTCTAAGCCAATGTGGAAGCTTACGCTTCCTTTTTCATGAGCAATATCATACATTCTCTCTATCAGCGTTTGAAACCCTTCTCGGTCTTCTTTGATTTTCAATGTCTTGGATACAGGTTTTCGGTCATTAGCAACAAATGAACACTGATGATGGCGGCGGCTCACATCGATACCGACGAATACATCTTGTCTTTCAGGCATATAAAATCTCCTTTTTTGTTCAGGTTCCTGCTTCATCTGTATCTGCAAACTCGTAAATACGGGTTTTCCTTATTGAGGATCCCAACGTGCTTAATTCGCATTTACTACAGATAAGCAGGAGGGACATACTGTCGCCCTGGATCATTTGTCCAAAATAGTTTCTCGTCCTCATCCTGAAACATGATTTTCTCAATAATGTATCATCTGTGTTCTTAAACATAAATAATATTAATACCTCCTTTCATTATACGAATAGTTTTACCGGGGATTGCGAAACTATGTCGTAAAGTATGGCAGCTGGCATTGCGTAAATCCTCCATGATATCTAATTAGTCAGATTTTCAGCTTGCTGTATAACAAGGATATTGATAACGTATCACTGCATTGTTAGCATATTTTTAGAAAGATTCATAATTAGCCTATTCTGCGGCTGTATTTTTCTCAAAATACAGCATGCAGTATAGTGATTGTTAGCGCGGTCAATACAAAACGAGGGTAGTTTGTCATTGGCAAAGGAGACAATGAACAATGTCTATTTATTACAAGCATGTACAGTTCGGCACACTTATGGTGTCACTCTTCGTCGCTGCCATAGTTCTACTCGCTCTGCTTGGATTTATCGTAGAGTGGCATACTATTACAATTGTAGTGTTACTGACCCTTCTAGTGTGCGTGGCTCTTTTCTATTCTCTCACCGTCGAGATAAGCAATGATCATTTGGGAATCTACTTCGGTGTTGGTATAGTCAAGAAGAGATTCGAGATCAAGGATATCGAGAAAGTCTATCCAGTAAGAAACAGCTGGTACTATGGCTGGGGGATTCGGTTGATCCCACACGGTTGGCTCTATAACGTTTCCGGTTTGGATGCTATCGAAATTGTGATGTCGTCTGGAAAGCGATACCGAATCGGTACCGACCAACCCAACGAGCTTGCGCAGGCAGTCAACGAGGCGAGGAAACTGGACACCTAACCAGACGCTTTCAGTTCTTTGGGGAACAAAAGCTGCACAAGGGGCTGTTCTTCTAAATGTATTATTATTAAAAAGCTTCAGATAATTATCTCTCCGTAGAAATGGATAGATAGTAATGATCATATATAAATGAGACCGTTGCATTTCATAATTTAATTTCTCCATAGATCATCCCATTTGAAGTATCATTTTATATGGTAAATAGGTTTGTTTCAAAGAATATATATGCAGCTTACGTGTGCATAATCTGCTTGGAAGGGCGCAGCCTATGCAAGTCAAGCGCATGCAACGGTTCGACAAATTATATCACCATTGTTCCGAATAGATAAGTGACGGCTCGTCCTCCAATCGAGACTCTGTCACCTCTGTCTGAACAGAACAACTCACCGCCACGTTTGCTCAATTGAAACGCATGGAGGTCCTTTTTCCCCAAACGCTCTGCCCAGTACGGAACAAGCATGCAATGTGCTGACCCCGTCACCGGATCTTCGGGAATGCCAGCGCCGGGGGCGAAGAAGCGTGAGACAAAATCGGATTTCCTGCCCGGGGCTGTGACAATCACCGCAAAATAGTCCAGTTGGGATACGGCAGTGAGATCGGGATTCATTGCTCTGATGATGTCTTCATCATCAAATACAGCCATTAAGTCACGTGAAGCGAGAACTTCGGAGGGAGGCGAGCCCAGTATAACGTCGATTCTATCGGGCCGTACGCACGCTGCGGGTTTCCGTGATGGAAAATCCAAAAACAACAGGTCGTCGCGTCTCTCTACGGATAGATTTCCAATCTTGCTCCTGAATTCCACCCGTTTTGCACCAGGATCAATAAATTCAAAGATGACGTGACCACTCGCCAGGGTCGCATGGCCGCACAGATCGATTTCAACCTTCGGAGTGAACCAGCGCAAATCGTAGTGATTCGCCCGCCGGACCAGGAATGCAGTCTCAGGGAGATTATTCTCGGCTGCTATGGACTGTAGAATCTCATCCGGCAACCATTCATCGAGCAAGCAGACCCCTGCCGGATTTCCCGAAAAGACCTTACTGGCAAAGGCGTCAATCTGATAAAAGGAAATCTCCATCTTTTCTTCTCCTCGTCGAACATCAAAATCGTTTGCAAATTTCCGCTGCTGTTATATGACTCGCATGGCAGGGCGCGAAACAACCACATAATTCCGAACCTCTCTCATATTATAGGCAATCATCTCCCTCGCTCCAGTAACAATGTCGTTTACCCCTGGTTATCCAGGCTTCAAGCCCCATTTCTTTGATAGCTTTCAAATTCTTCACAGAGGCATCATAATGAAGTCCCTCCATGAGTGATTTAAGTTTATCACAAAACTCAAAATCATCGCATTCATAGCAAGCATAAAAACCTCTAACTACACAGCATTTCCTAACCTTGCAGGCTATGCCACTATCTTCCCTTTCCCTGCAAATCATCGGGCATTTTAAGCCAGTCATAAACCCAAGCATCTCATAAAAATTGTCATAATCTTTAAGCTTCTTAGATAACACACATTTTGCAGTTCGATCGAATTTATATTTCTCCAGCACAATCATGAAGTTCTTTGCTGCATCGGCAATCACACCTGTATATCCTAAACAATCGCCACAATAAACCCCACAATAGGCAGTTAATTCTTTTCTCTCTTTCATCTTCTCGCCTCCTTCTCTATTTTATTTTAACATAATCATAATTCCTAATTGAATATAATAAATTGTGGATCTTTGTAATTGATTTGCCGTATATAAAAGATAAATATCATGTATCTGGGGTAAGCGTCTAATAAGGGTATCAACTCGAAATGCAAACAAGTAAGGAATATTTTCTTCTCATGATTGTATAGAAAGTGAGAGAAATGAAATAATGCAGCATGAAAGACGAGGAGGAACGATGTCAAAGAAAATAATTTTAAGAAAAAAGCAATGAATAACAAAAAATGGACTTCCGGATTTCTTTTAATACTCTTAGCTGTGATTTTCAGCTTTGGGCTGACTTTTGCCTCATTGGAACTGCCTGGTCTTTTGAACAAAGCTCTGTACAGCACAGTTCCAGCTCTAGAGGGTGATTCCCATGCAGACGAATCAACTGTTTTCCATACTGAATTGTTCATAAGCCATTACCACATTCGGCTTATTGGATACATCTGCTTCGTTCTTATGATCGTACTAATCGCAGCTGGTTTTATAACCGGCAAAAGAGGGCTTGCATCTGCTGGAGCTCTGATGATATTTCTTCCCGTTTTTGCCCAGTTCGCTACAGTTATGTTCTTTCTTGCCGGATTGGGTGTGCTGAATGTCGTATGGCTGCCTGTTCTGGATATTTCTTTTAATGCTGGACAGCTGGGAGATATCGTCTATCTTCCATATAGGCTGACTAGGTCTCTCTTTTTAAAGATTGGAGTTGATATTCACTACCCCCTGGTATATTTACTGGTGGGAATTGGGCTTCTTCTTTTTATCATCGGCACTTTCACATGGTTTATCTCTAGGCAGCGAAAAAAAGACATGGCGGATTTCTGGATCTACAGGATTTCACGCCATCCTCAGTATTTAGGATGGATTATCTGGAGCTACGGAATGCTGCTTGCCCTGATTCGGGTAAGATATCCCAAGAGATCCTGGGGTATTGCAGCCTCCCTTCCTTGGCTGCTTTCAGCGATGATCATTATAGGTGTTGCGCTTCTTGAAGAGCGAAAAATGAAGAAACAACTGGGAAACCAATATGAAAAATACAGTATGAAAACGTCTTTTCTCTTTCCACTGCCAAAGTTCATCTCAAGCGTATTTACGATACCCGCGCGTCTTCTCTTTAAAAAGAAAATTCCAGAGCGGAAGGGCGAAATCGCGGCTGTTCTTTCTATTTACATTTTACTGCTTGTCGGATTTTCACATATTTATGTTCGTTCTCGAATGTTTCCCAAAATTCCTGAAGGAATAAACTCAATCGAGTCGGAAAGCCGCGCAGAGAAATATATCCGGGCCCTGCGGTTGACTGACAACTGGCATTTCCGTTATCCCTATGTTGAAGCGCTGGAAAAAATCGGTGAACAGTCAGTAATCCCTTTGACAAAGCTTCTTAAAGATCCTGACCCATCGCTGCGCCAAATAGCTGCTTCTTCTCTGGGAAAAATCGAGTCGCCTAGAGCAGTTGATGCTTTAATAGAAAGTCTTACTGACAAAAACAATAATATACGATACTATGCTGCTCGTGCTCTGGGACAGATACGTGCCGAAAAGGCAGTAGAACCGCTTAGCATTATGCTCAAGGAAGAATCAGGTCCTGCATTCTACACTGCAGCTGCTGCTTTAGGAAAGATTGGTTCACAGAAAGCCCTCGATCCTTTGATCGCAGCCCTGGACGAACCTAGTTACTGGAACCGCAAGGCTGTTGTTTCTTCTTTAGGAGACCTTGGTTCAGAAAAAGCAGTGGATCCTCTTCTCAATATTCTGGAAGAGGCGGAGCTAAATGTTCATGTAAAGCGGGAAATTATGGTGGCTTTCCTTAAGATAGGGTCAAAACAAACTGTTAGCGCTTTGAAGAAAGCCCTAAGTGATGATGATGCAGAGGTCCGGATCTATGCTGGGGAAGCGCTGGAAAGATTGGAATATTAAACCTGTGACGCCATACCAATTAAGCTGTTATGAAGGAAATTCCTATGCCAAGATGGCCCTTGTGGTATTTCAATGGTTTTTGCATGAAAAACTTGCTTTAATACATTTTCAATACCATTGTAGAAGTTATGTATCAATGTAGCTACACCTGCAAGTTCTAACTCTGATAAATCAGATAATGATTTAGATGGTAGGGAAGAGAGTGTTTTCTCTATGGCTTCATATTCAGCTTCAATGCGATTTTTATAGCTAGCCATAAAGTGGCACCCCTTCTTCTTTGACTAATTTGATAAATTTTGATGTATCAGATAGATCAATAACGTCAACTGGCTTGGAAAGCGCAAAAATAAGCTCACCATAATAGCGGAAAAAATCTTTTGGAGATATTCCTTCAACGCCGATATCGATGTCATGGCTTTCTTTTGATGTGTCTAGACTGGAACCGAACAACAATACCCGTTTTATATGGTATTTTTCCGATATTTCCCGAATTGTTTTTTTGTCTTTTTCCGTAATCATGGATAAATTATACCATTTATTGTAATTATTATCTCCTTTTTCATCAATCCACAGTATAAGGTGAGTCCCCTCTTTGTTCCATCACGGTTTCGGAGATGCTTCCATCTAACAATTATTATACCTATATACCTATAAAGAAAAAATAAATACAGGATTTCCCTTTTTGGATTTTGTTAGGATATTGGGGTGATATTGGGGTCGGGCCACACTAACTGCTTGAATTTTAAGGAGTTAAACTGAAAAACGGCCTTAAAATCGGCCTTAAAGCAATGCTTTTAGTGGCAAAAATGTACGTTTAAGTAGATCATTCGATATTATTTTTAGAGCTTTTCTTAAAGTGCTTTTTTGGGGCCCAAAAAGGATCTTTTAAGGCAAAATATCAGCCCTTATTATATGGTATCTTTCCTGATATCTATAAGTTAGCATGGCCCGACCCCTTCTCGTTCTCGTTCAGCAGTTATCGTGTATTTTTTATTGTTCTCCTCACTCCACTTGAGAACTTCCGCCTGATAAAACCCACTTTCTGAACGAAAACAATAGCTTGCTATATAACAAGGATATTGATAAAATTTTACTGTATTGTTAGCATATTTTAGAGGAATTCATAATTTTTAAACGGTTCTACGGCTGTGTTTTTCTCAAAATATAGCATGCAGTATAGTAATTGTTAGCTGAGAAACTAAATTTATAAAATGAAAGGAGGTTTCACATGTCAAAAGATAAAAATATTTACACTACCGGCTTTGGCGCACCCGTTGATGAGGACATAAACAGCAAAACAGCAGGAAGTACAGGTCCTCTATTATTGCAAGATACTCATTTTTTAGAAAAACTCGGTCATTTTAATAGAGAACGTATACCTGAACGAGTGGTGCACGCTAAGGGGACAGGTGCACACGGCTATTTTGAGGTCACCGCTGATGTTACGAAATACACAAGAGCTAAATTTCTTTCTGAGATCGGAAAACGCACCGATGTATTTGTTCGTTTCTCCACAGTTGGGGGAGAAAAAGGATCAGCCGATGCTGAACGCGACCCTCGCGGTTTTGCTGTGAAGTTCTATACTGAGGAAGGTAATTATGATATGACCGGAAATAATACGCCTGTCTTTTTTATCCGGGATCCCATGAAATTTCCCGATTTCATCCACACCCAGAAGCGTCATCCGGGGACAAATTTAAAAGATGCGGATATGTTTTGGGATTTCCTTTCACTTACACCAGAATCAATCCATCAAGTGACTATCCTATTTTCTGATCGGGGCACGCCAAGGGCGTTTCGCCACATGAATGGTTACAGTAGCCATACTTTCAAGTGGTATAATGATAAAGGTGAATATTGCTGGGTACAGTATCATTTTAAAACAGAGCAAGGTATTCAGAATCTCACTCGGGATGAAGCCACGAAACTGAAAGGGGAGGATCCTGATCATGCAACACGGGATCTTTATAAAGCCATCGAGCAAGGTGAGTATCCCTCCTGGCGAGTGGAAGTTCAGATTATGACGCCTGAACAAGCAAAGGAATACCGCTTTGATCCGTTCGACATAACCAAAGTTTGGTTCCATGCTGACTTTCCTCCAATCACTATAGGACGGATGGTACTCAATCGTAATCCTAAAAATTATTTTGCTGAAGTAGAGCAGGCTGCTTTTTCTCCTGCGAATTTTGTTCCTGGGATTGCAGCATCACCGGATAAAATGCTTCAGGGGAGACTATTTGCGTATCATGATACCCATATTCATAGATTGGGTCCGAATTATCATTTGCTACCGATAAATAGACCCAAAGCCGCAAAGGTTAATTATTATCAACGCGATGGATTCATGTGTTTCGGTGACAACAGTGGGGATAGTCCAAATTACTATCCTAACAGCTTTGGGGGTCCGGAACCCCAACCAACTGCTGCTGAACCAGGATTTGATGTTTCTGGAACGGCAGGGCGCCATCCTTATACCCTTTCTGATGATGACTTTTTTCAAGCTGGAGAACTCTATCGTCGGGTAATGACTGATGAAGACCGCGATCATCTTATTGGAAATATCACCTCTCACCTTTGTAATGCCCGAAAGCATATTCAACTGCGTCAAACAGCTATTTTCTATAAAGCTGATCCTGATTATGGAAGCCGTGTGGCCAAAGGTTTAGGACTTGATGTAGCTGAAGTTAAACGATTAGCAGAGATGTCTCAAGATGAGCGAGTTAAGGCCACTCAAGAGGGAACATAAGAGGCAGCAATTCTTTCATTTATTCGAAGATCCTAAGATCATATAGATCAGCTAACAACAGTGTGCACCTGACCGCCATTCCGCTGCGCTCTATGGCGGCAGGTGATGCATTTCGTTAGCACGCATTCCCTTATAAAATAGGACGTGGAAAAGGAGATAATATGGCTCGAAAACAAACACATAGGGAAGAACAGAAACAGCGGGATGATCTTACTGGAGAACATACAGTTGGCGATGCTGGACAGATAATACTGTCATGCCTATTTGTTGCGACGTGGATGCTCGACACGTTCTTCTTAAAGTACACTACTTTCCTTAACCACTATGTACCACTTGGCGTTAGAATACCTTTTGGAGTCGTTTTACTTGTTCTGTCCTGCATTCTGGCAAGAAATGGTCTGTCTATCGTATTCAGTGAAAAGAGAGAAACTCCTTGCGTAATCAGGAAGAGTGTGTTCAATATTGTCCGGCATCCAATATACCTGAGCGAAATCTTGCTTTATCTTGGCTTTATTATGCTTAATATATCACTTGCTGCTATATTTGTGTGGATTATTGCGATCCTATTTTTGCATTACATATCACTCTACGAAGAAAGGTTGCTGCTTGCTCGCTTTGGCGAGGAGTATGAACGATATATCCAGGAAGTACCAATGTGGATCCCGCGTTTGCGAAAGAGATGACTTGTGGGACTGCTTACATTGATTGGTCACAACAATTAATTGACAACAGGGGGGCAGGAGTAAGAGTTCTTGAGCAAACTCCAAGAAAGCAATAGATCCTAATCTGTCATTCGTAAGCTCTAATCCGTAAACTGTAAACGCAGGATCAGTTTACTTACTTATTATAACGGTAATATTCTCTTGGTGTTTGGCCGACAATATATTCGACGGCCTTCCGGATGCAAACTCTGATGGCTTTCTCAATCGGAGTCTTGTTAAATCCACTAAGAGAAACAGGAAGGCTGCTGCCAATTTCAGTACTACCTTCAAGTCCGATGCTGGAGATATTGCCTTCTACTGAGGTTGAAGCTACAATTTGAGAAGTTTTAACATCGATAATTCTGATGTCTATGGCAATATGGCCTTTGCCCAAGCCGCCCCCAACTCTAACTCTCAGAATCTCAGTTCCACCTTTGACTCCCTTAGTGCTTCCTGAAAATTCTGTCACTGCTGCTATTATTAGAAGGTCGGCACCATAGATTTCTCCGATAGGCGCTTCTGTGCCTTTTTTTATTCTGCCTGACTCCCCTAAATCCTGTTCTTTTAAAACCTCATCAAGCTGCTCTCTTTCCAGAACTATATATCTGTTGGTGTTGAACAAAGCTGTAGTCAGCATATCCCTCGTTCCCTCACCAATCTGCTTCCAGGTTACACCAAAATTTCCTAACCAATAAGCACTACCACCACCCTGAGCTGTTTTGTCCTGAAATTGGCCGACAGCTAGTCTTACTTTGGGACCGTTGTAAGGTTCTGCCTGGGCCTGACTGATAGAAGGACCGCCAGCGGAGGTGACGGATGCTGTCGGAGCACAAGAACTGAGCCAGATGGCTATGGAAACAAAAGCCATAAATACCATTATTTTTTTCATCTTTCCTCCTATTTACATCAAGATTATAGGAATCATGAATAGAATTGTCAATTGGTTGTGAGATTGATGTCAAAGCAAAATGAAAATGTCCGGTTCTTAGCAACGTGAAAATGTCCGGTTTGAGAGTGGCGAGATGACTCAAGAGGAACTTGCAGATCGTGCTAAATGTACACGGCAGACGATCGTTGCCCTCGAACAGGAAAAGTATGTGCCATCTTTAGCATTAGCATTTAGGAAATTACTACACCTAAAAAAACCTAACATTTAATCTGGATTATTTACTTAAAAGTGAACACATTTCAACAAGCTGAATAAACTCGGCTCTATAGCCGTGAAAATCCTTGTCTTTTGCGCTTCGTGCCAGATTTAAAACTGTTTCGTAAGAGGAGTTACCTTTAAATTTTGAATCTCTTAGCAGCATTCCAAATTCAGCCACTGCTGCAGAAAATCTGAAATTATTCGAGGCCTTGCTGAACTCCACATTTTTATCAATCAGGGAACGTTCGATCAATTTGCTCTTCTCTTCATCCGGTTCTTTATATCTTAACTTCACTGTCATAACCTCTTTGCTTTTCAATGCTTCGGTAGTGATTTTTGTCTCCTGGTATTTAAGTTCATCTACTACTGGCATCTCCTCATTGGAACCATAAGGAACAATCTCATAAAGAGCAGTGACTGTGTGGCCTGCACCGAGTTCCCCGGCATCTTTGGTGTCGTCTGCAAAATCTTCTTTTTTAAGCATCCTATTCTCATATCCTATGAGCCTGTATGCTTTGACCTTAGCAGGATTAAACTCGACCTGGATCTTTACATCCTTTGCAATAGTGAAAAGCGTTCCTCTCATATCATCAATAAAAACTTTTTTAGCCTCGAGTAAACTATCGATATAAAAATAGTTTCCATTACCTTTATTAGCGATCTGCTCCATGCGGCCGTCCTTGTAGTTCCCCATACCAAACCCCAGAACTGTCAGGAATACACCTCTCTTACGCTTTTCCTCGACCATGCGCACGAGTTCGGATGTGCTTGAAACACCAATATTAAAATCTCCGTCTGTAGCCAGGATGATACGGTTATTCCCGCCCTTGATAAAATTCTCAAATGCAACCTTGTATGCCAGCTTAATTCCTTCCCCGCCTGCAGTCGAACCGCCTGCCCTCAGCCTGTTTATAGCTTCGATTATCTTTTCTTTTTGATTTCCTGAAGTGGAAGGAAGTACAAGACCGGCAGCCCCGGCATAAACTACAATCGAGGTTCGGTCATTTTCATTTAGCTGCTTGACTAACAGTTTAAATGCCGATTGGAGTAAAGGAAGTTTATTGGGAGATCGCATAGAGCCTGAAACATCCAGTAAAAAAACAAGGTTGCTTTGGGGTATATTCTTTGTATCCAGCTTTCTTCCCTGGAGGCCTATATGGATCAATCTGTGTGCAGGATTCCAGGGGCAAGACGATATTTCGGTATTAATCGAAAATGGATATTTCTCTTTCGGAAGAGGATAGTCATAATCAAAATAATTAATCATCTCCTCAATACGCACAGCATCCTTAAGAGGAAACTGATTGTCTTGAATAAACCGTCTTATATTCGAATAAGATGCGGTATCTACATCAATGGAAAAAGTAGACAGAGGATTGTTTATGGTATCCAGATAGATATTTTCATAGATCCGGTTGTATTCCTCTGTATTAAACCGCTGAAAATGTGAAGGAGGATACGGTTCTTGAGGTCTATTCCTGTATACATCACCTTTTTTTGGAGATACTACCCCACCTATAACTCCGCCAACGACACCACCAAGGACACCAGCCTCTTCTGTCTCCTTTACTAGTACAGCCGTCTTGAGCGTGATAGGTTTGGTAAGGGCTGTTCCTTTCTTCACCTCAAGTCCAATCAATTTCGCAATCACGTAGCCGTTCATCCCTGCCTTCAAATCGTAAATCCCTACAGGAAGATTCTTAAAAATATAATATCCGTTCTGGTCTGTTATGCAGTTGTATTCGACTGTTGTTGCCTTATTTATTGCAGTAACCTTAATGCCCGGGATGCCATTTCCTTCAATATCATAGACATATCCTTTAATAGTCCCGAAATCTGCAGAAGGTGCCATTCCGAAAAGCCATGTGAAAAACATTAACCCAATAAACCCAAAAATTATTTTCTTTGACATCGTTCCTCCTCGTCTTTCATGCTGCATTATGTCATTTTCTCTCACTTTCTATACAATTATGAGAAGAAAATATTCCCTTCTAATTTAAAAAACATGGAAATTTAAGATTTAGTTGCACGGTATCCGAAGGCCTTTCCGGTTCTTTGCTCTCTTCTTATAGTTATTATTTTTTATCAAATGTGAGTTTTAATAGTGCAGCGGACTTCGAATCCAAAGTTCGGGGGTTCAAATCCCTCCGGGTGTGCTAGCTTTTCCCTGAGAAAGCAGGAAAAAATAGTTGACATTGATCAGCTTCCTTCTCATGTAGCGTTTATATTCATGAAATGCTATTAAGCCTAAAAACATTTGGTCCTATATATCCATATTCTAGACTTCTATTCAGTTCAATAATCCACCAAATCAATTTCATGTTTGTATAAATTTATAAATGGTCAGTCTTAAATTCTATTATTTTTTCTTCTATTTTTGGGTAAAGCTTGTCTATTTCTTTCTGAATTTCTATTGTCTTTTTTAATGCAGTAACAACTTTGCAATAATGTTTTATATCACTAAGATTTAAAATTCTACCTTTCCTATCCTTTAGCCATTTATCACAAACCTTATAACTACCAATCTGATATTTCCAAATTTCTTCAGTAACTCCTTCGAAATACTGGCTTCTGTTGAAATAGAGTCTTTTTTGTTTATCATCATATCTCAGCTTATCAACTTCGTTATCACCTTTCCCCTGGAATCTGGCAATAGGCGTATCAAACTCTTCTGACTTTAAAAGATGTAAATCAACAAGTCTTTTCCCATATTCGGCAATTTTGTTAAAGAGTTCGTGGTCTTTAGTAAAAGGTATCCTTGGAAAATCTATTTTTAGGAATTCAGCGTATTTTGTTCGATAGATATTTGAGTAAAGAATCGCGTAGATATAATAAAAAATA
This sequence comes from Candidatus Aminicenans sakinawicola JGI OTU-1, assembly GCA_000493965.1. Lineage (GTDB taxonomy): Bacteria > Acidobacteriota > Aminicenantia > Aminicenantales > Aminicenantaceae > Aminicenans > Aminicenans sakinawicola. The sequence continues at coordinate 8,328 of AWNV01000031.1, read as the reverse complement.
TCTTCCGGAGAAGGTTCTTTTTTATAAGTATCAGATATAAATGCGAACGTTTCTAGGATTATATTTGGTTTTTTTTCACTTATTCCTTCTTTATTTATAAATAAATCTTTTTTATCTTTTACTTGGTAGAGATAGAGAGGGAAGAAATAATTTCTTTCTTTGGTCTTACCCGAAATGAAAGTATTATCCCCAGCATGTTCGGCTACAAAAACATGATTGAACGGCGGGCCTGCTAAAATACGAGTAGTGACTAGCGCAATGTTTTCAAAATCAAAGTGTTTGCTTAGTGATTCGACTGATCTCCATAAAAATTTATTTTCCCCATAAACATACCGAATATCGAAGGGTCTATAACAATAAAGATGAACAAGGTCTTGGTCAAAACTGGTCAATCTCCTTGCTTTAATAGTTTTCTCACCCGCTTGGCTCTTGAGGTTATACAAAGTTTTCAAGTCCTTATCACTTAGGCCTTTGTTGAACACGGCTAGAATTCTGGCTTTCAATGTTTGTGGATTCGTGTCAATAAAGAATTTATCTTGCCCCGTCATTAATCCTATCTGAAAATCCCTGAAAATATCCGTTACCTTCCAGAATTTCTCATACACTCCCTGCAAAGCGAAATCCTTGGGGATAAAGAAGTAGTAAGGTGCAGCAAGTTTCAGCTCTTGCCATTTTGTGGTTTCTACATCATTTTTCAAAAGATAATCGTATTTTTCACCTCTTAGCCCCCAGAGGTCAGCGTAATAAATCTTCCTTTCTTTATGTGATTCTTCAACTTTCACGTAAAGGGCGATGGTCACGCCCTGCTGGATATCAAACACATTTTCATCTTTGCTTCCATCTGGGCATTTCTCGCCAATACGAGAATTACCGTGGAGGTTTAGAATATAGATCTCTTGAAAACTTTGAAATAATTTCTTACGCATACCACGGTGAATCAATCCAGAAAGGTATGAATTATTTGTAATGATTCCAATAATACCTTCTCCTGTTTTTTCTATTTTCCAATGGGCGAAACGAATAAATTTTATATAATCGTCAGAAAGCGGTTGAATATTCCTTTCATCCCGCACATCTTCTTTATAAAGCTCCATTTCTTTTTCAATAAAGTCGGATTTGTTGACAGAGCTAACTGAATATGGTGGATTACCAAGTATCACTAAGATAGGCTTCTCTTTTTTGATTTTACCTGCGAAATGAGATTCTTCAGATAGTGAAGCCATCCCTGGAAGTTCAGTTTGAGCAAGTTCTTCCATTTCTAATGTATTTGTTAGATAAAGTTTGAACCTATCATCTCCTTGAAGTTTATAACCTAATTCTTCTAACAAAAAAGACATCTTTAAATGCCCTACTGCATAAGGTGCCATCATTAGTTCAAAAGCGTAGAAATTATTAAGGATGTGTTCTTTAATGAAATCTTCTCTTCCTCCTTCGCCATATTTTGATACAAATTCTTCTAGCGCCAATTTTGCTGCTTCTGCCAGAAAGGTTAGCGTTCCTGCAGCAGGGTCTAATACTGTAACCGTATCACTTGCAAATCCATCAGTTCTCTTGAAATGATTCTTTAGAATTGTATGCAAAGAACGCACAATATAGGAAACTACTGGTTCAGGAGTAAAGTACACTCCACATTTTTTTCTTGTTTTTGGATCGTATTCAGCTAAAAATGTTTCATAAAAGTGAATTATAGGGTCTTTACCTTTACCTTCGTGGAAATATTGGTGAAGGATTTTTGTCACATCTGTAACAGCTAGAACTTCTGAAATTTCATCAATAATCCATTCCATTTGCTCCGGTATGTCTTCAAGAGAAATGAACTTGAAAAGATCTCGTAGAATTCCGATAGTGTGAGGAATGCTATCGTAAGCAAGTTTTCTATTAAACCCGTTCTCAGAACGCGTTCTTGCTGCAAAAAGTCCATATGATACAGTTTGTGAATAAAGGTCAGCAAATTCTTCTTTTTTAAGCCCACTTATCAGGTATTTTCTAAATGCTTCGTAAAATCCTAAGATATGTCCTTTTCCTGATGTCTCTTCCTCTTTTAGCTCCTCAGAGATAACTTCTTCTTTTAAAAAACGGGTCCTCTTTGCCAATTCTATCGCCAAGGTTTTGGCATTATATACCTTTGGCAGAGAGAAGGATAAAAATTTCTCGATTAGATTAAAAAAGTTTGACTCATTTTCAACTGGAGGAGTAATTCTAAGCTTATGCACGATAAAAGGTCTGGCAACAAAAGTGTTATCTATCAATAATCCATTACGATACAACCTGAATTCAAAGAAGTTGGTCAATATCACATTTGGAAAAGTATAGAGGTATCTCTTTAGCTGATCTGTGTGTTCTATTTTGTCTAAATCACCAATAGTCGGAGCCTTTGCTTCAATATATCCGACTATTTGTTGCTTCCCATTCCAGATTCTGAAATCAGGGTTTCCTGCCTCAGTTTTTTTAGGCAGAATTGTTACATGAATTCTTGTTTTTCCTTTTAATTCGGAATAACTATCAATCAACTCCTTAAGTAATGAATAATAGCTTTCTTCCCTTGCATCACCTCTCCCGAAAATTTCATTTATTTTCTTTAGATAAGTTTTTAACATTTCTTATAATATATCAATTAATTTATGCATTTAATTCTTGCATTATTCCCATTCACTGATTTCAATTTATATCATTAGAGAAATTAGTTGTCAAAAAATAATGCTGGCATTTAAATTACAAATAATATATTATGTCAGAAGTGAGGCGTCGCACTTCTGACAAAAAAGGTCATTAAAATATTATGCAATCTATTCATAAACAAACACTTGCACGGATAAGAGGGAAAGGAATGGGTCGCGCATTTTCAAGCAAGGATTTTCTTGATCTTGGTGACCGGAATTCAGTAGACAAGGCTCTTTCTAGATTGTGCGCTCAGGGAATCATCCGCCGTGTAGCGACTGGAATTTACGATTTTCCACGTAAAGATGAGGAGTTGGGCGGCAAACTTAGCACAGATATACATCAAGTGGCGCAAGCGATAGCTCGGAAAAACGGTGTGCGCATTCAGCCATCAGGTGCACTGGCTGCAAACTTGCTTGGACTTTCGATGCAGGTGCCGGCGCAAGTCGTTTACCTTACGAACGGCAAATCCCGAACCGTCTATGTCGCCAACCGCACCCTAATATTCAAGCGGGTAGAGCCCAGGGAGATGCGACCCGGAAGCGACATAGGTATTCTCGTTACCCAGGCTCTTCGCCATATGGGGCAAAATCAGATTGATAAAAATGTGGTCGACTATCTTCGTCGGCAACTCTCTGACTCTGATCGTAAGAAACTTCTGAAGGACGCTCGATACATGGAAGACTGGATTTGGGAAGTCGTCAGACGCATCACCTCTACGCAAGAACAACAGGGAAAATAATCTTGGACAAAGTGGCTACACGAGATACCGGTTTTCGGCTGCGGTTGTTCGAGGAAACTGCCAGCCGAATGGATCTAGATCCTCTTATTGTTGAAAAGGACTTTTGGGTATGTTGGACTCTTAAGCGCCTGTTCAACCTTCATGAACTGCGGGAACATTTAGTATTTAGAGGGGGGACATCCCTATCAAAGGTTTACAAAGTTATCCAACGCTTTTCTGAAGATATAGATTTAACGATTAACAGGGTATTGCTCGGATTTGGAAGGGATAACGATCTTACTAACGTAAAAAGCAATAAGCAACGTAATCGTTCGATCGAGCGGATGGTTGTAGCATGCAGATTGTTTGTTGGCTCTAAGTTACGTTTCATGCTAGAAGAGATATTCGCATTTTATTTGAAAGATGGCAAGGAGCCGTGGGAAGTCGTTATTGATAAACAGGATAAGGACAGACAGACATTGCTCTTCCATTACCCCGGCGCTGTGGATCTCGTATCTGGTTCTTATGTGGATCCTGCCGTCAAACTTGAGTTCGGTTGCCGATCAGATACGTGGCCGACCATGAAGGCCGTGATGAAGCCCTATGTTGCAGAATATTTCCCCGATGTTTTTAGTAACAACCAAGAATGTGAAGTCATCGCTTTAAAAGCTGAACGCACTTTCTGGGAAAAAGCTACTATACTTCATCAGGAGGCGAATCGTTCCAAAGATCGCCCGTTCCCACTACGTTATTCCCGCCATTACTATGACTTGGCCATGCTGGCTCAGAGTCCTTTTCGCGATAATGCATTACAAGACTATGATTTATTAGAAGCTGTGGTGCGGCATAAGAAAATGTTCTTTAGGTGCGGATGGGCGAAATACGATGAAGCAAAGCCTGGAACGCTGTGTCTTATCCCACCTGATTTTCGTCTCCCAGAGATACAGAAGGACTTCGACAAAATGCAAATAATGATGTTCGGCGAATCCCCCTCATTCCGGGAAATCATGGATATTCTTTCAGAGCTGGAATCGACTATTAATAGCGGGTAAGAAGGGATGTAAATCCCTCCAACTGTCGAGACCCTCATAGAGTCAAGAGTCCATGATGCCCTTGAGAAGCTATACATGGAAAAACGCAATAGCAGGATTCTGACATTGAAGAAGTTGATGGGCTATGTAAATTGATCTGGAAAAAGAATTATTTTCCACCAGAAGAAGAAAATATTCCCTTCTAATTTAAAAAACATGGAAATTTTAGATTTAGTTGCACGGTATCATGTCCAGTCTCAATCATTTACACAACACAATCAGCTTCCGAATTACTCATATCTCAAGGTATCAACTGGATTGGATGCTGCTGCTTTGAAGGTTTGATAACTGATTGTCAAAAAGGCAATTCCAAGAGCTGCGGCAGCCGCAAGAATAAACATCCATGGACTGATGCTGATATGGTAAGCGAAATTCTGCAGCCATTTACTCATGGCAAAATAAGCAATAGGGAATGCAATAACATTGGCAATCACGACCAGTTTTACGAACTCCTTTGTCAAAAGCGTCATTATCTGCGGGATTGATGCTCCAAGGACTTTGCGGATTCCGATTTCTTTTGTGCGCTGCTCCACTGTAAATGCAGAAAGGCCCAAAAGCCCCAGGCAGGCTATCAACACAGCAAGGATTGCAAAGTATCCGAAGGCCTTTCCGGTTCTTTGCTCTCTTCTGTACAATTGGTTAAAGTCATCATCCAGAAAGTAGAAGTCGAACGGCTGTCCATGACTATTTTTTTCAAAAGTTTCTTTTAAAAGGCTGATATTTTTCGGCAAGCTTCCAGGCTTGAGCCGCACTGCAATATTGGATCCGTCTTTCAGAGACAGGAACATTGGTTCTATATTACTATGTAAGGATGCAAAGTAAAAATCCTTTACGACACCTAGAATATGACAGTCTTCTCTCATAAATGAAAATTTTTTGCCAAGTGGCTCTTCCCAACCCATCTTCTTTACAGCGGTCTCATTGAATATTACGCCGTTTTTATCACTGCCATATTCTCTGGAAAAATTTCTTCCCTGCAAAAGTTCTATCTTGAAGACATCCAGAAAATCATAGTCCACATAATCAAAACACATCTGCATTTTTACTTTTTCACCATTATCTTTTTCCAGTTTTACTCCCAGCAGGCGGCTTCTAATATTCGTGGGCAGGCCGCCCGATACAGAGACGCCTTCCACCTCAGGGAAATTAAGCAGTTCGGTCTTGATTACTGATGTTTCTTTCATAGCTTCCATGGTACGTATAGGTATGACTACTACATGCTCACGGTCATAGCCCAGTCTTTTTGTTTTGATGTAATTCATCTGCCCGAAAATTATAATTGTGCCAATGATAAGAATAATAGACGCACTGAACTGAACTACAACAAAAATATTCCTCATCCTTGACCCTTTCTTGCCTGATCTTACAAAATCTCTGAGTACACTCACAGGCTTGAGAGCGGATAACACAATTGCCGGGTAACTTCCAGATGCAATACCGACGAACATTACAGTTAAAATAAGTAAGATCATAAGAGCTGTGTTATGAAGGTAATTGATCTGAATGTCGATTCCTACGAGAGAACAAAAATAAGGTAGAGATAATTTAATTAAGACTAATGCAATTCCCAGGGCTAAAAGAGCAACGATAAATGATTCTCCTATAAACTGTTTGAATAGCTGTGTCCTGTTGGCTCCTGCCACCTTTCGGATACCGATCTCTTTCGAACGGGTTGCAGCACGGGCAGTTGCAAGGTTCATATAGTTTATGCAGGCGATTAGTAGAATGACAAAGGCTATAGATATAAACAGGTAAATATATTTCATTTCATTGTTTGTGGAAGTCTCTCTCCAGAAGTGAGATCTTAGATGAATATCCTTGAGCGGCTGAAGATACAACTGATAACCTTTTTGTTCATACTTTTTAAGGAAGGACGGAAATTTTCCTTCGACAATGGCTTTTTTACTGCCTTTCTTCACTTCAACATATGTTATGAAATTTCCAACATCCCATGTATTGATCATAAAACTGTTAGATTTATCGGCAATCAATGTAGGGACTGATATAAGATAATCAAACTGCAGATGGGAATTGGGAGGCGGATTTTTTAATACTCCTGTAATATGAAGATTAAATTGTTTATGTCTTTCTTTGTACTCAATAGTTTTTCCGATTGGATCTTCGTTCCCAAACAGTTTTTTTGCAGCACTTTCGGAAATCACCATAGAGTTAGGATTAGCAAGAGATTCAATCTTATCTCCCTTAATGAGTGGAAATGAAAAAATACTCAAAAAATTCCGGTCAGCATACAAACCGGTTTCATAAAAGCTTTTTTCGTTGTTTTGAAGTACCGCTTTTTTAGTCCAAGGTTTCATAATCCGGGTAGCGTTTACTATTTCAGGGATACTATCCGTCAATGCCTTTGCCAGCAGCTCCGGTGTCGGTGCTGAATATTCCTCGACATTACTTCTCATATACGAATCTTGGTATATCACAAGGTGGATACTGTCGGATTTCTCATGAAATCGGTCAAAACTCATCTCAAACTGTACATATGCTAAGATAAGGATAAAACAAGCCATTCCTACGGCTAACCCTATTATATTTGTCATGGAAAACCACTTATTCTTAATGATATTTCTGAAAGATATAACCAGATAATTCTTAAACATGAGTGTGCTCCAGTAAATTTTATTCGAGATAAGACCGCGAAGAGACCTGATGACTTGAAACCAGTACCACAGCCATGCAAAAAGAAATCCCTTCCCTTGATACATTTCATTAAAAACCTCTCTAAAATCCCCCAGGTGAGTATATTCTCCTTTATCAGAGTAGACCGACTTAAGCATCCATTCGGCGATTCTGGGGGGCTTAATGTAATTACTAGTTTTCATAGTCACACTTTGTTAGTCTCAGGTTTTAGCCCCCGAACATCAGCCCAGCTGGCATCATGGATGCTCTTTATTTCTAGCAGCGCTTTCTTACCCAAAGGAGTCAGCCTGTAAATCCGCTTTCTCCTTCCTCCACGTTCATTTATTGGATCAGTTAAGAATGAGTCAAGCAAGCCCTTTTTCTCGAGACGATCCAGAGGGTCATATATAGAACCAAATGACCAGTTTTTCCCTGTTATTTTAATGAGTCGATTTCGGATGGGCACGCAGTATGCATCATGCTCAAGCTTCCAGATTGCAAGAAGAACCAGCTCTTCAGATCGTGATAAAATCTTCATTTTTACCTCTCTATCTTTATTACTTCCAGATTATGAAACAAATAGAAGCGTCTGTCAAGCGATTTGTTCCGAAAAACAGAGAATAAAAGAATAATTGATATAAATTTCTCCTTCAAAACGGACTTAATTGACAGTGGTTATTCTAATATGATTGAACAGTTCTAGGAGTACTCTACTCTTTATGCGCTTTTTACAGGCCAATTCACTGAAATTCTCTTTTTCCCGCGGATTTTTATTGACTTTATATTTTTGTTCTATGTATTATTTATAATATTGCAGCTCAGAGGGTGAAAATTTGATGAAATTTAGAGAAAATCCTAAGTTCAAAAAAAGGAAATCCTATACCCAAACTGAACAAGAAAGAGAAAAACTAATTGAAGAAATGCAAGAAATCCTTAGGAAAAGAGAGTGAAGTTGAATAATGAAACATTCACTAAAGACAGGATTTAGCTTTGGTTTGACCTCTGGAATAATCACCACTCTGGGACTAATGGTAGGTCTACATTCCGGTACTCATTCAAAATTTGTAGTTATCGGCGGCGTATTGGTAATAGCAATAGCAGATTCGCTTTCAGACGCACTAGGTATCCATCTCTCCGAAGAATCAGAGAATAAGCATACTACCAAAGAGATATGGGAAGCAACACTCTCCACCTTCTTGTCTAAATTTGCCTTTACATTGACATTTA
>AWNV01000030.1 GCA_000493965.1 Candidatus Aminicenans sakinawicola JGI OTU-1 | reverse complement strand
CGTTGCTTAAGATAAACATGCGGAGTTCCAGCAAGGCCGAGAAGATCGGGAGGAAATGGCGTTAAAAATCTTAGTGGAGCGCAAACATGCACTCAAATTCATCTATTGTCGGCATTCCTTACCTTACAGGCGAGCCGATCTTACTGCATACTGATTTTTGACTTCCGCACTTTTCAGGGGGGAGCACATGACCTTTTGAGATGATAAATCAGCATCAAATATCACCCTTTGAATCCTCGCATCTGGTGATTGACTGGGCATTCAATCTTTGAGATTATTGAATTCATCAAAATTTGTGTATACTGCAATGCATATGAAATTTCAGAATAAGAGAAAACTAAAAGAAAATAATCGTCCTTGTTTATGTACCTGTCAATGAAATCTAATTTGATTTATTCTATTGCTGCGATTGACAAAAAATGCTAAATTGTCTATTTTAAGGAACGAGTGAGATGGGATCAAATCTAGGAGAACTTCTTTTAAAGGAAAAATTATTAAATTCAGAGCAGTTGGAATCTGTCCTTAAGTTCCAGAAAAATAATGAGGTCCCAACCGGAACAGCCGTTGTAAGCCTCGGGTATATTTCTGAGGAAGAAATGGCTCAGGCTCTTAGCCGGCAATTGGGATATCCTTATATTAATCTTGATCAATTCGAGGTCTATCCTGATGTTATCAATATTATTCCTGTAGAAATTGCCAAGAGTTCTCTAGTGATGCCAATCCATCGCATCCGATCCTTTTTAACCTTAGCTATGGTTGACCCAACGGATCTTGATGTCATCGAGGCCATCAGGTTCAGATCAGGTTTGAGTATCCAGCCTGTTATTGCTTCTGAAACAGGCATCACGAATGCGATAAGAAAGTATTATGGTTCTTCTGATTCTTTGCGTGTAAAAAAGATTGTCGATGAAATCGAACAGGCTGATGATGCAAGCGTTAACATTATTGAGGAAGATGAAGAAGATTACGATATCGAAGAATTAGTCCACTCAACTGAGGAAGCACCTATCATTACCCTCGTGAATACCGTATTTATTGATGCCATAAAAAAAGGTGCAAGCNATGTTCATTTTGAGCCTTATGAGCGTGCTTTCAGGGTAAGATACCGGCTTGACGGCACTCTCTATGAAATGATGAACCTTGCAATGAAGTTTAAAAATCCTGTGATATCCAGAGTTAAGATACTTTCGAATATGAATATAGCTGAAAAAAGGTTGCCACAGGACGGCCGAATTAAAATGAGGGTAAAACTGGAGAGCGGGGAACGCAAGGAAGTCGACATGAGGGTTTCCAGTGTTCCAACAATATTCGGAGAAAAAATTGTAGTCCGTATTCTTGACAAAGGGATGTTGAAATTAGACCTTACAAAGCTTGGGTTTGAGAAAGAACCCCTTAAAGTCTTTAAGCGCGCCATTGCAAGGCCTTGGGGAATCATTCTCGTGACCGGTCCAACAGGAAGTGGAAAAACAAATACATTATATTCAGCTGTTTCCACGCTTAATTCAATTGAAACTAATATCATGACGGCCGAAGACCCTGTAGAATTTTATATTCCTGGAATAAATCAAATCAACATTAAGGAATCCATAGGGTTAAGCTTTGCCCGTTCATTGAGAAGTTTTTTGCGTCAGGACCCGGACATTATGCTGGTCGGTGAGATGAGGGATTTTGAAACGGTGGATATAGCTATAAAGGCTGCCTTGACAGGCCACCTGGTTTTTTCCACCGTTCACACTAATGACGCGGCCAGCACGATTCTCAGGCTAGTTAACATGGATGTCGAACCTTTCTTAATATCTGATTCTGTTGCTCTCATCGTTGCACAAAGGCTGGTGAGATGTTTATGCAAAAAATGCCGCGTCAAGCATAATCTGACACCCGAGGCTCTTGTTGACATAGGTTATTCACCTAAAGAAGCTCAGAAGGTAAAAGCATATAAACCAGAAGGCTGCAGCTCATGTAATAATACTGGCTATAAAGGAAGAACCGGACTCTTTGAAGTTCTGGAAGTTACGGATGATATCAAGGACATGATTTTAAGCAAGTCCCATTCCAAGGAGATAAAGAAGATGGCCATGAAGCAGGGAATGATGTCACTGCGCCAGAGTGGATTGATTAAGATATCAGAAGGAATAACTTCGGTTGAAGAAGTTTTAAAAGTAAGCGTTAGAGATACGGAGGTATAAAAATGGCAATAACAATTCAAGAATTATTACAAATTGCTGTTGAAAGGGATGCCAGTGATATTCACATAACAACACATATACCTCCTCGGATTAGAATTGATGGAGAACTTATCTCCCTTGACCATCCCCCCTTAACACCAGCAGAATCTAAAGCTTTGATCTATAGCCTATTGACAGACAGGCAAAAGAGACAGTTTGAAGAAAAACTCGAACTTGACTTTTCTTTTGGGCTTAAGGATTTGGGGCGATTTCGTGGAAATGTTTTTATGCAGAAAGGGGCAGTGGCAGCAGCTTTCCGGAGGTTCCTTCCTATCATGTGGAGTTTTTCTCAACTGGGAATTCCCCAAAGACTGGCCAAGCTTTGTTTCCTGCCAAGGGGACTTGTAATAATAACCGGGCCAACGGGCTGTGGAAAATCAACAACACTTGCTTGCATGATAGATCACATCAATAAAGAAAGAGCTGTTCATATAGTTACTATAGAAGACCCGATTGAATATTTTATCACACCAAAAAAAGCCATAGTCAACCAAAGAGAGCTTTTTGTCGATACACTATCTTATCCCAACGCCCTCCGCTCAGTTTTGAGAGAAGATCCGGATGTAGTCCTGGTCGGTGAGATGAGAGACCTGGAAACTGTAGAAGCCTGCTTACGTGTAGCAGAAACCGGGCATCTGACTTTTTCTACTCTTCATACAAACTCTGCTGCTGAGACAATATCAAGAATTATCGATATCTTCCCCTCCCAGTACCAGGCCCAGGTGAGAATCATGCTTTCCATGAGTTTGGAGGCAGTCATAACCCAGACTCTTCTGCCTCGTGCAGATGGTAAAGGCCGGGTTCTTGCCATGGAGATCCTCATCCCGAATTCTGCAATCAGGAATCTGATCAGGGAAAATAAAACCCACCAGATCTATTCATCTATGCAGATGGGACAGGAAAAATTCGGAATGCAAACATTCAATCAATCTCTGGCAAGCCTTTATTTTAAGAAATTAATCACACTCGAGACAGCCTTGAACATAAGTTCAAAGCAGGAAGAACTAACCGATATAATCCAAAGGAAAGAAGGCCTCAAGGTGACATCAAGGAGTTTTTCTCCAAGCCAGATGAGAAAATAAAAAAAAGGGGTAAAAAATGCCTTTATATGAGTGGAAAGGGAAAAACCGTTATGGGGATATTGTCCAAGGGAAACGTATTGCTCGTTCAGCCGAAGGACTGGCAAAAAGCCTTCAGCGGGAACAGGTCGTAGTCGAGGACATTAAAAGAACAAGAGCAGAATTAAAAATCCCCTTTCTTCAACGGCAGAAAGTCAAGCTAAAAGATTTGGCTATCTACAGCAGACAGCTTTCTGTGTTGATAGATGCTGAACTTCCTCTGATCCAGAGCTTAAATATCCTGGCCGAACAAACTAAAAACAGATATTTCAAGCATGTCATTCAAGAGATCAGGGAAGATGTTGAAGGGGGCTCGACTCTGAATCAAGCCAAAAGGAAGTTTCCAAAAGTCTTTGATGACCTTTACTGCAATTTAGTTGCATCTGGAGAGGAGAGTGGTTCTCTTGATATTATGCTGAAGCGGTTGGCGGAATTTTTGGAAAAGATTGTCAAGTTAAGGTCTCAAGTGAGACAGGCTATGATCTATCCAACATCTATTGTGCTTTTTTCGATCGTTGTGGTGATTTTCATGATGTGGAAAGTTATTCCTGTCTTTGCCAACATTTATCTTGAACTCGGGGCTCAGCTTCCCGCTCTCACGGCAGGAGTATTAGCTTTAAGCGGATTCATACAGAAATACATTCTATTTATAGCATTGGGATTTATTGGGCTGTTCTTACTCTTAGGCTACATAAGGCGCACGAATGAAGGGCGAAAGGTTTTTGACCGAATAACACTCAAAATACCTTTATTTGGAAAACTACTGGAGAAAGTAGGATTGTCCCGGATTACAAGGACATTGAGCACTCTTCTCTCAGGAGGCGTTCCCATGCTGGAAAGCCTTAAGATTACATCTACGACTTCAGGTAATGTTGTTGTTGAAAATTATGTAATGCAGTCTCGAACACTGGTGGCTGAAGGATCGAGTCTTACGGATGCCCTCCGTGAGGTCGGTCAATTCCCTTTCATGTTCATCCAGATGGTTGGTGTCGGAGAAGCCACGGGAACTCTTGATGAGATGCTGTCAAAGTTAGCCGATTTTTATGACGACGAAGTGGAATCGACAACAGCAGCGCTTCTATCAATAATGGAGCCGGTTCTTCTTATTTTTGTTGGAGGAATGGTCGGGACGATTATTATTTCCATGTACCTTCCCATTTTCAGCCTTCTCGGAAAGCTGTAAAGAATCGTTGGCTAATTTGCCCTGGTATTTAAATCGGGTAGTAAATCTCAAGTAAAAGGAAACCCGGATATTTCAAATAGAGAATCAAGTTGTGAACACAAAGAAAAACGATATTTTTTGGTTTATCATTGTCCGCTTGATCATTGTGACTTCTCTTGCTGTTTCTACTGTTATAATTCAGTACAGTACAGAGGTTCTCCTCAATCTTAATTCTTTTTATTATCTTTATTATCTGGTTCTATTTGTTTATTTATTATCCATTGTATATTTTATCCTTTTCTATGCGGCAAAAAATTATACATTTCAGGCATATCTACAGATATTCATCGATCTTCTGCTGATTACTGCTCTTATATACATATCGGGTGGGATAAAGGGTTCATTCTATTCGTTGTATATATTTGAAATCATTGCCGCAAGCGTCGTTATCTCGAAACGAACGACATATCTTGTTGCAGCTTTATCCGCAGTATTTTATGGGCTTCTCATCGACGGGATGTACTATGCAATAATTCCATATTTATATCCTGAACTGTCTCAAGAGCTTTCTTTGAGCGCGGTGTTAAGCAATATTCTTACTGCATGGGGTGTTTTTATTATCGTGGCCTTTTTAATAAATCATTTAACCGGAAATTTGAGAAAAACAAGAGATGAACTCCGCCTGGCTCAGAAGGAGCTTGAGATAAAAAAGGATCTTGCCGTGGCAGGGGAAACATCGGCTAACCTTGCCCATGAAATAAGAAATCCTCTTGCTGCCATATCAGGCTCTGTTCAGGTGCTCAGAGATGAGATGGATTTGACAGGAGAACAAAGACATTTGATGGACATTGTTGTCAGAGAATCGGAGAACATTTCTCAATCCATAGAACAATTCCTAAATTTAGCTTCTCCTGGAACGCAAGATTTTGCTTCGATTGACCTTCCTTCTGTTTTGAAAGAAATATTGACACTGCTTAAAAGAAGCGGCGAGATCAATGAAAATTACCAGATAGAGGGAAATTATAAAACAGCAAGAGTTAATTATTATGGAAATAAAGCTCAATTCAAACAAATATTCTGGAATCTTTTAAAAAATGCTCTAAAAGCAATGCCTGATGGCGGGACGTTAACAGTGGATTTTACAAGGAGGAAAAAGAAAGGAATCCAGATGAAATTTGCCGATACGGGAAAGGGCATGGGAAAAGAAGAAAGAGAAAGAATGTTTGAGCCGTTTTATTCTGGTTTCGACACGGGAAAAGGAATCGGAATGGCAGTAGTTCGACGTATTGTTGACGATTACAATGGGAAAATACATGTATTTTCCACGCCCAACAAAGGGTCAGAGATTGTAATTGTTTTACCGGAAGGCAATGACAGGAAAAGGGAGTAAGTAAAAAAAATGGAAAAAATACTGATTATAGACGATGAAAAGAGCATCCTTGACCTTTTAAATGTCGTATTCAAAAAAGAGGGATATCAGGTAGAAACATTCTTTTCAGCCAGCAAAGCTCTTGAATATATCGATAGAGAAGACTTTGATATCGTTCTTTCTGATATAAAACTTCCCCAAATAAGCGGAATGGAAATATTAATGCATGTCAGGGAAAAAAGACCTGATGTTCCTGTTGTCATGATCACAGCTTTCGGCACTATCAGACAGGCCGTAGAAGCGCTTAAAGAAGGGGCAACAGATTATGTTGTCAAACCTTTCGATATAGAAGAGCTGAAAATCATCATTGCCCAGGGCCTGGAAAAGAAAAGGTTGAAGCAGGAGAATATTCTTCTAAAAGAACAGCTCAAAGAAAGATTCGGTTTCGAGAATATAATTGGAGAAAGCAGGATAATGAATGAAATATTCGGGCTGATTGAGAGAATAGCACGTACCGATTCAACGGTTCTTATCACAGGAGAAAGCGGGACAGGAAAAGAAATAGCAGCACGCGCCATTCACTCCAAGAGTCTGCGCGTGGAAAAACCTTTTGTTACCATAAACTGCGGGGCTTTACCCGAGGGCTTGCTCGAAAGCGAGCTGTTCGGCCATGTAAAAGGCTCTTTCACAGGAGCGATTGCAAATAAGAAAGGAATGTTTGAGGTAGCAGACCACGGGACTCTATTTTTGGATGAGATCGGAGAGATGACTCCCTGGACACAAGTTAAGCTCCTCAGGGCTCTTCAGGAGAAGAAAATCAGAAGAGTGGGAGGAACGGATGAAATTTCCGTGGATGTTCGAATAATTGCGGCAACGAATCAGGATTTAAAAAAGAATATAAAAGAAGGAAAATTCCGGGAAGACCTGTTTTACCGCCTTAATGTCCTCTCTCTCGAGATGCCGCCATTAAGGAAGCGAAAGGAAGATATTCCTTATCTTGTGTCTCATTTTATCCAGAAATACTGCCAGAAGATGGAAAAAAGGAAGAAAAGAGTTGCTCCCGAAGTGATAAAGGTCTTTGAATCTTATCCCTGGCCGGGGAATATCAGGGAGCTGGAAAATGTAATCGAAAGAACTGTTGTTATCGAAGAAAGAGAAACCATTACTCAAGGAAGTCTTCCGGATGAACTCCTTTCTCCAAAGAGCCATATAGAGACAGATTTTCTATCCCAGCCTGAGTTTAACCTGAATAAAACCCTGGACGAGATCTCCTCCAACTACATCAGACATGCTCTCAAGAGCACCGGCGGAAATCTCAAGGAAACCTCTTCTCTATTAGGAATAAATTACCGTTCTTTAAGATATATGATCGACAAATACGGACTGAAGTCTTTTAATGAAGATAACAACATAGAGAAAGAAATTAAAGAGCGCTGAGAATTCAGGGGATATGGTTTTCTTCCATTAATGCAAATAATTGTCAGCAGAACGACAAATAATGTCACTTTCTAAAAGAATCCACGGGCGTAAAATATATAACTTGCTTATATTCAACATGTTACAATGTGCCATGCTTGGCACGGAAATTGCTGTAATATTGATATCATGAAAAATCATGAAAATAAATTTCCGGTGAAAGAGAAAAAATCGCCGGGAAAAAATTGGAGGTTTTAAATGTTTAAAAAATCTAAAGGTTTTACACTTATCGAACTGCTCATCGTTGTAGCCATAATTGGAATTCTTGCAGCACTTCTCATCCCCAACGCAATGTCCGCCTTACAGAAAGCCAAGCAGAAAGGAACCATGAAGGACATCATGACGATCACAACGGCATGTATGGATTATGTCACCGACAACGGTGTCGCCCCAACTTCCACAACCGCTCAGAATGGTGTTTACACTGTTGCTGACAGTTTCTATACTGCCATATGTCCATTCTATGTCAAGTCGCTTCCTGTGAATGATCAGTGGGGAAATGATTTTTATGTTTTTTGCGCGGCAAATGTAGCAAGTAAGTGGGGAATTCCTGCAACTCCAGCACCAGGGACAGATGACTTTGTGGTTGGCTCTAAAGGGCGTGATGGTGCAGATGGCCCCGGCCCATACTACACTGCAGCTGATCCGACAAGTGGGTTTTATATAGTAAGCAGCATGGCAGATTTCAATAAAGACCTGGCTACATGGAACGGTGCATGGATTGTTGGTCCTATAACAAGAGCTGGTGGTGTTTGATGTAGCATTTGTTAAAGGATTTTTAAGGGGCGGCATTTTTTGCCGCCCTTTTTTTTTATAAAGGGGACGGTTCTATTTTTATATAAAATTTTTCAGGATATTAGTTTAAATCCAGACTAATTTTCAAGGCTTTGTCCACTTTTTTCATCATTGAAATATCCAAATGGCCAAATTTTTTTATTGTTCTCTTCTTATCGATTGTTCTTATTTGATCACATTGAATGATGCTTGAATAATTTAATCCCCCCTCTCCTTTATCAATCCAAACATCTGTAGGATATTGCTTATCAATTTCCTTTTGACTGGTTATAACCGCGATGATTGTCAGAAGAGAAAATTTATTTCCTGTATCATTTTGAATTACTAAACAAGGTCTTGTCTTTTTCTTTTTTTAACGCATATTTATGCTATAATCCTAGAACATTAAAATGAGGACAATTGTTCTTCTTCTTGTTTATGTCGTAATAATTATTCTTGTAATTCCTGTTTTAATTATCCTATATCTTTTAAGATTGAAACTGCCCTTTTTCTGGATAACCAAGGGAGTCCTCAAGTTCGGGCAGAAGATACTGGGTGTTCGTCTTGAAGTCTGCGGACTGGAGAATATAGACAAGAAAAAATTCTATATTTTCATGCCCAACCACCTGAGTATTCTGGACGGGCCCATAATGCTGATGCTTATTCCCCAACCAGTGAGAGTCATCCTGAAAAAAGAAGTCTTCAGGATTCCTGTTATTGGTCAAGTCATGAGGCACGTAAATTTCGTAAGCGTGGACCGCAGAGGTAAAAGAGGAGGCAAAGAAAGCATAGAAAAGGCCACAAAACTTATGAAGGAAAAAGGATATTCGTTCCTCATTTTCCCGGAAGGAACACGGAGCCCGAACGGGAAGCTCCAGAAGTTCAGGCGCGGCGGTTTTTTTCTTGCTGTTAACAGCAGGGCACCGATTGTACCTGTAACCATAACAGGCACTTACGAGCTAATGCCAAAGGGAAGCTTTTTTATTAAAAGAGGAAAAATCAGAGTCGCTTTCTATCCTCCTGTTTCTGTTCGAGGAATGGACCGGGATTCAATCCCTGTTCTTCTAAGCAAGGTTAAAACCACTATCCTGTCAGGGCTAAATGAATGAAATTATTTCATAGAAGCAGCTGCCCTGATCCAGCAGAATACACGAGATAAAAAACTTGGGGAACTCCTGAATAATTCTGGATAGTAAATGACAATGGTAAAATGCTATAATTGCAGAAAGGAGAAAAAGTGCGCTGTCAAAATATAATTAAAAACCTGTCATATATAATGGAGGAATTTTCCAAAAATAAGGGAGATCTTTTTCAAAGACTGGCCGATAGAATGTGTGAAAGTTTGAAAGCAGGCCGTAAGATTCTTGTTTTTGGAAATGGTGGGAGCGCAGCCCAGGCACAGCATTTTTGTGCAGAACTTGTAAACAAGTTTTTAATAGACAGGCCTGCAATTTGCGCAATCTCATTGACAACAGATACGTCTGCCCTGACTTCTATCGCCAATGACTCCTCTTTCGATTATGTATTCAGCCGCCAAATAGAAGCGCTTGGAACTAAAGGCGATATTGCTATCGGGCTTTCGACAAGTGGAAATTCGCCAAACATAATTGAGGCCATTAAAACAGCTAAAAAGAGAGGATTGCTAACCGCTGCTTTTACTGGAGAGGGAGGAGGCAACCTCGCCTCTCTTCCTGATTTTCTTATTGATGTGCCTTCCGAGGAAACCCCACGGATTCAGGAAATACATCTCATTCTGCTTCATCTCTTAGCCCAGAAAATAGAAGAAGATTTAAGTTAACGGCTCCGCCAGAATCCGGCACGCCGCGGTCGTGATTTGGATTCCCTGTATGAGAATATTTCCTCCCCTGCAGAACCCATTTCGGGCACAGAAATACTCGTTTTTTTTGTGCTTTTATCTATACGGAAGGAGCGCTCTGCAGCATAGAGAACTTCGTTCCGAAGCCCTTCCTCTGATACTTCTTCTGTGAATTTTCTTCTTCCTTCGACAAGGTCCTTGATATAATTCTGGATTTGCTCTTCAGAATAGAATTTGTTGACATTCCATTCATCAAGACTTTTTCCTTCGGCAAGCTTGATTTCTTTTGTACCGAGTCTTCCTTTTTCATAGGAGTTAGTTCCGCGCAGGTCGCCTCTTTGAATTTGGGACATGAGGCTGATCGGAACACGGGCGACCTTACGGACAAGCCTCTTTTTCTCTTTTCCGTTCTCCTCAGAGGTCTCAATGATCTCTCCCATTCCTCCTGTGTTGTACTGCATGAATTTGACTTTTCCCGGATAATTGCTGGCAAGAGTCATTATGATATCGTAGAAACGGTTGACTTTTCTGGCCCTGGAACCGACTATGAAAGGATCTGTTCCGACGATACGTACGGATTCTCCAGCCTTGAGAGGCTGACTGGCAAAACTGTGGGTGCTTTCCCCCCATAGGTATGCAAGAACTGCCTGTTCAGGAGTTAGTTCCTGGGCAAAGTTCATTATGGTGTTCCTCCGCGTGATAAAGGCAAATACAATCCCATCCAGTTCTTCCAGCGGCGGGAGGTTTATGGTTTTAGAGAAGATGCCTACCATTTTGCCTTTTATGTTGACTTTGAGTTTGTTGCGCTGAAGAACGGCTCTTCCGTTTGCCGTTAGGCTTTCATCCAGAAAATCTACATTTCCGTTGGATTTGAT
This sequence comes from Candidatus Aminicenans sakinawicola JGI OTU-1, assembly GCA_000493965.1. Classification (GTDB taxonomy): domain Bacteria; phylum Acidobacteriota; class Aminicenantia; order Aminicenantales; family Aminicenantaceae; genus Aminicenans; species Aminicenans sakinawicola. Next base: position 26,420 of record AWNV01000030.1, on the reverse strand, counting down.
CATGACGTTCTCAAAGAGAGCGGTTTTATCGATTAAGGCATTGTACATTGCTTCCTGGTATTCTTGTTCGACATCTGTTTTTACAAAGAAATTGTTTTCTGATCCAAAGGCTGAGCCATCTTTTCTAAGGAAACATATATCGTCTTGAGTGACTAATGTTTTTTCTCCTTTTCCATAATCGAGTCCGAGTTGGTGGCAGGACCAGGTGGATTTTCCTGTTGCAGTCAATCCGAAAAGAAAAACGCCGTAGGTTTTAAGTTTATTGTTGACATCTCTGACCGTAACAATCTTAGTTCCTGAATGGAGACCTATCATCCCCTGCTCATCGGCCATCCACATTGCCAGGCGGAGGAATCCTTTTTTATCCTCCCCCAAATAGTCTGTTCCGAGAGCGATATTGATCCTGTATTCCGGTATAGCAAGTATTTGCTGACGGAGAGGATGCTCTTCTGGAATGTGGATCATTGTAAATTCAGGCCCAGGCCGTTTTCCAGGCTTAAACATGGTTGTCCCCCACATGAGCCCGATCCGTCTGTTGATAAGGTCTGCATCAGAGACATAGAGATTACACATTGGGTTGAATGAGTCGTTTTCTCCCATCTGCCTCCTTATATGATAGAAAGGAAGCGTCCGAAGCAGGTGGAGGACTTTATCCAGTTCTTCTGGAGCGTTGGCGATTATGGATTCGTGAACTGGAGTCGGCCGCGTAAGCCTTACTGCTTCCCTGCCGAGATAGACTGTTTTGGGAGCGATCCGGCTTGATATGGCTGATCTCCATCCATAAGACCCGTATTTTGTTTTAATCCCTGTTTCTTTTGCCCGAGGTTCAAGCCATTTTAAATCTACTGTCTTTATATTGGGACCTTTTAAAACTCTCTGAAGTTCCTCTGAAAATTTTTTATATGCTTCCTGGTTATAAATGCTTTTGTCCATTTCAATATGCCATTAATATATATTGGATTTAGCCTTAAGTCTTATCTTCTCCCGACACTATGCGCTTTATATCCTCTGCTGAAGCTGCTCCGCTGTTGAATAAATAGCAGGGTATATTTTCGAGAAGGCGCCTGAAGAAATTCTTTTGAAATTCCATTCGCTCTCCAGTTGTCACCAGAAGATGCGGGTTGTAATATGGTTGGCTTTTGGATGCGCTGATGTCTTTCTTGATTCCAATGCTTTCACCATACTCAAGAGTGCGCAAAGCGTCTTCGGGGTCCATCTTTACAAAAGGTGGAGAGACCGTATCACAGCGAAGGATAAATATCCACCGGAGAACCGTACGTTTTACGTGTTTTGCCGGGCCTTCGATCCAGTAGGGGTCAAGCATTGAATAGGAGTTTTTTGCTGCCTCGTAGCAAAATGGGGAACCCCTGTCGAGTCTGCAGTCATCGAGCTGCAGGCACTTATCGTTTTGACAGTCTTCTTTTCGTGTAATAACATTTTCACATTTGCTGTTGTCAAATAGAGATGCCAATTTGGGAAGGGATTGCACTGTGTTTGTAGGCATATAAAATTTTCTTTCAGAAGAATCAGCCAGCGCTGTTACTCCTGAAAAACGGACAAAAACAATGTCGTTAGCATGCAGACGGAATCTCTTATCCTGAAGCAGGGATAAAAACAGTTCGGTTTTCTTGGTTCCTTTTGGTCCGACAAGAATCAAGCCATCTCCTTCCATGTCTGCAGACATCCCCCGTATCGTATGAACCTTGAAAAGCCTTTCAGAGACATCCGCAACAAGACCGAGAGCGAGGCTGCGTAACGGCCCGTAGTTATCTGTGTTAACAAGTATGCCTGTTTTAGTCTCAGAATTGTAAAAAGAGCGCGGTTCTCTCCCTGATATCCCGTCTATAGCGTAAATAATGCCATGGGGTTCCAGGTCTGCTTCAAGCTGGGCTGGATACCAGTTCTCAACCCAGAAATCATACAGGTGGGATACATTTGTACGCAGTTGCACAATGACTCCGTTAATGTTTGCATTCCACTCAAAATAGTTCTCATAACCGATATGTGTTTCCATTTCAGATGTAAGTGCATCTCTCATCTGTACGGATATAGAGGAATCGATAGGGACGGATTTTTTTATCCTGGTTTGAGTATTGTTTAAGCGAATACGCTTGACCCTTTTGGCTGTCTTCAGGCGGGATAAAGCTTCAATGATTCTGTTCATGCCCTTTTCAAGGTTTTCCATGGATGTTGCATAGGATATGCGGATATAATCATCATTGCCAAAAGCATCTCCAGGAACGACTGCGACTTTGGCTTCTTTTAGTAAGTAATACGCAAGGCCGTAGGAGTTGCGGATCAGGACATTATTGAATTCTTTTTCGTAGCAAGAAGAAACATTGGGGAAAAGATAGAAAGCTCCTTTTGGCTTAGAACAGGAAATATTAGGAATAGATTGGAGTCTCATCAAGCCGTAATTCCTTCGCCTCTGGAATTCTGAAACCATTTTTGAAATTTCATACTGGGGTCCGCTGAGTGCTTCCAGGCTTGCCTTTTGGGAAATCGAGCAGGCATTGGATGTCGTGTGGCTCTGAATCCTGGCCATTGCACTTATGATTTCTGAAGGGCCTGCCGCATAGCCTATCCGCCATCCGGTCATTGAATAGGCCTTTGAAACCCCGTTGATAATAACTATTTTCTTTTTTATGTCTTCTCCAAGAGATGCAAAACTCACAAAGTGAAAGTCGTCGAAGATAAGTTTTTCGTATATTTCGTCTGCAATAACGTAGATATTTTCTTCCAGAACAATGTCTGCAAGAGCTTCAAGGTCATGTTTTTGATATGCAGCTCCTGTGGGGTTGGAAGGGTTGTTCAAAAGAACGGCTTTTGTTGCAGGAGAGATAGCTGATTCCAACTGCTCCGGAGTAAGCAGAAAGCCGTTTTCTTCTTTGGTTGGAATGATTACTGCTTTCCCCTTTGCAAGCGAAACAGCATGCGGATAAGTAACCCAGTAAGGAGAGGGAATGATGACTTCATCGCCTTCGTTTACCAGGGCAAGCATAAGATGATAGAGGGCACTCTTTGCGCCAGAGGAGACAATGAGTTCATTTTTTTCATATGTCAGGCCCAGATCTTGCTTCATCCTGCTTATGATTGCTTCTTTTAACGGTGGGATTCCATCAACCTGGGTATACTTTGTAAAGTTTTCCTCTATGGCTTTTATCCCGGCTGATTTCACATTCTCGGGTGTAGGGAAATCCGGCTCGCCTACACTCAGGTCTATAACATCGACACCTGAAGCCTTCATGGCCTTTGCTTTAGCCGTTACCTTTAGAGTGGGAGATTCGCCTATTTGATTTGCTTTATCTGATACTATCATTTGTTCTTTCTCGGCCAACAATTAAGATTCTTCTTTCTTTTCAGGCGTTAGCTTTTCTTTGAAATATTTTTTCAGGTCAATTCCTGTTAATGATTCAACTACGTCGGGCATCTGAGCAAGGATATCTGCTACCTGAGAGGTTATCTTTGTTGCTCCTGTACCTTTATCTCCACCGACAAGGATGATTTTATCGACCTTTGACAGAGGTTCGGAAACAGCTCTTGCCAGCTCAGGAAGGCTTTTAAGATAGATTTCGAGGATTGCTGCCTGGTTGTATTTTTCCCATGCATTTGCTTTTCTCAGCATGATTTCGGCTTCGGCCAGACCTTTTTGTTTAATTTTTTCAGCTTCTGCCTTTGCTTCAAGCATGAGAGCTTCTGATTTTCCCTTGGCCTCAGTCTGGATGCGGAATCCTTCGGCTTCAGCTTCAGCCTTTATCTGGTATTTACGAGCGTCTGCAGGTTTAATCACGCTGGAGTCGAGTTCTTTCTCCCTTCGTGTAATCTCCAGGGTTTCAAGCTTAATAGATTCTTCTTTTTCTATAAGTTTTACCTTGGCTTCTTCTCTTTTAATGTCTTGATTTAGACAAGAACGCTCGAGTTCATAAGCAAAATCTGCCCTGGCTTTCTTTTGGTTTACCTGGGCTTGAGATTCTGCCTTTTTTGCTTCGTTTTCCCACTGGGCCTTAGCAATGAGTGCATCGGCGTTGAGGCGGGCAACTTCTCCTTCTTTTCTGGCCGCGGATGATTTAATCACTGCTTCTTTTTCAGTCTCTGCTTCTGCTATAGTGGCATCGCGCTTGGCTACTGCAATTTGAGGTTTGCCAAGTGCATCAAGATATCCCTGGGTATCGCTTATTTCTTTTAGGGCAAAGGAGAGTAGAGTCAGTCCCATACGGTAGAATTCATTTTCCACAGATTTAATCACCTTGTCTGCAAATTCGCCTCTTCCCCTGTATATGTCCTCAACAGTCATGGTGCCAATAACAGCTCTCGTTTTCCCCTCAAGAATAGTTGATGATATGTCGCGGATACCATCTTTCCCTGTACCCAAGAATTGCTCGGCAGCGAGGCGTATGGAGTTTTCATCCGAGTTAATTTTGACCTGCGCAGAAGCGTCTGCCATAATGAGTATTCCGCCATAGGTTAGGACTTCAGGAATCTTAATACTCAAGTTGATAACGTCGATTGGTAAAATATCAACTGTTTCTAAGAATGGCCAGACGAATGTTCCCCCACCTAAACGATAGCGATAGCCTATTTTGCGCTTTGTTCCGTCAGGCTGGAGTACAGATCTTTTTCTTCCTCCGGATATAATAAGAACTTCATTGGGCCCTACTTTTCTATACTGCTTCGCTATAAGAATCGATAGTAAAACAAGGATAACAATTATGATTCCGATTAAAATTAAAATGGAGACAAATGTCATCATTACCTCCTTGACAATTCGCCTTTAAATAAAAGCGGCGGTTTATTTAAACTGACTTTTCTAAGTTTTAAAGTAGTATTATAAAGTTTTATTTTATTTTTTTAAAGGTCTTTAAGCATTTATGTGTATTTTTTCTCTGAAATAGTCAATTGTTCTTGTCAGTCCCTCATCCAGATCAATTTTAGGATCCCAGTTTAGTTTTTCTTTAGCCAGGGAAATGTCAGGGCAGCGTCGTACCGGGTCATCCGGCGGTAGAGGCTTATGAATGATTTTTGAAGAACTTTTCGTCAGGTATAATATTTTTTCTGCCAGTTCAAGGATGGTGAATTCCTTGGGATTCCCCAGGTTAAGCGGGCCAATAAAATCTTCTGTTTCCATCATTAGCTGAAGTGCTTTAATGAGGTCTGAAACGTAGCAGAAAGAACGCGACTGGCTTCCGTCCCCATAAACAGTAAGAGGCTCTTCTCTTAACGCCTGGACGATAAAGTTGCTGATTACCCTGCCATCGTTTAAGGCCATTCTGGGACCATACGTGTTGAAAAGACGGACAATTTTTATGTCGACTCGATTCTGGCGGTGATAATCCATCATCAATGTTTCGGCCACTCTTTTACCTTCGTCATAGCAGCTGCGGATACCAATCGGGTTTACATTGCCCCAATAAACTTCTGGTTGAGGATGTACTTCAGCACTTCCATAGATTTCAGAAGTGGAAGTGAGAAGAATACGTGCTTTAATTCTTTTTGTGAGGCCGAGCATGTTTATGGTGCCCATAACATTCGTTTTTATTGTCTTTATCGCATTATACTGGTAATGATGAGGGGAAGCAGGGCAGGCAAGATGGTATATTTTATCAACTTCCACAAAGAGCGGATGGATAATATCGTGACGGATCAACTCAAAATAGGGATGTGAAAACAGGTGGCGGATATTATCCTTGCTTCCCGAGAAAAAATTATCGACGCAGATAACATCTTTTCCTTTTTTAAGGAGAGATTCACATAGATGGCTTCCTAAAAAACCAGCTCCTCCTGTAACTAATATGCGATTCATATAATTTTCTCCTTAGCTGACAAAAAATTATCCATAAGCCATGAAAAGAAGGCTCTTTTTTTTAAGCAGCGCCTTCTGGACATGGATAAGTTCCTTTATTCCCTTATCGGCAAGCTCGAGTAATTCATCAAATTGCTTTTTTGAGAATGGATTTTTTTCAGCAGTTGCTTGAATCTCTACAATTTGACCCGAGTCTGTTTCAACTACATTCATGTCAATATCTGCATTTGAGTCTTCTTTATAATCAAGATCGAGAAGCATATTGTCAGCAACAATGCCTACGCTGACCGCACTTACCAAATTCCTCAAAGGCATCTCATTGATGATATTCTCGCTCATCATTTTTTCCAGTGCAAGGGCCAACGCAACGCAGCCGGCTGTGACAGAAGCTGACCGTGTCCCTCCATCAGCTTGCAGTACATCACAATCAATGATAATTGTTCTCTCACCCAGAACACTGAGATCTGTTGATGCACGGAGAGCCCGCCCTATAAGACGCTGAATTTCCTGTGTGCGGCCAGAAAGTTGACCACGTATTCTTTCGCGGACAGTTCTTTTTTTAGTGGCACGAGGAAGCATGGAATATTCGGCTGTTATCCATCCCGTATTGCTTCCTCTCAAAAAAAGGGGAACTTTCTCTTCAATAGTGGCCGTTGCACTAACCCTGGTTTTACCAATTTCTATAAGAGCAGACCCGTCAGCAAAATATATGTAGTCGGGTATAATCGTTACCGGCCTTAATTCATCGAAATTTCGATTATTAGTTCTCATAACAGCCCTTCCCGCTTGAAGAAATGATTATCACATGGCTTGTTATCTTATGTTTGCAAGTGCGTGAAGATAATATAATAGAAGAAAAAAAAGTTCAAACACAAACATTCATACTCCTATATTATTATGAAACAAATACAAATTTGCCGGCCCTCTTATTCGGTAGGCAGGCTTTTCCCATAAACACGGAAGCGCTTATATGTTTTCCCTCCCATCTTTTCCATTTCAGCCCTTACCTTCACATTCTCTTCCATCTCATGATGCGTATCTATCACTTCCAGGCCAGCTTCACTGGCTGACATAAGCATATTCACCCCCATAAGCACATCTATACCACGTCCACGGTATTTCTCTTTAACAGCACCAAGCAGTAAGTCCAACTGTTTTGTCTTCTTGACCTCTCTCAGGATTTTAAACAACCCTAAAGGAAAAAGTTTTCCCCTGGCTTTTTGAATGCCCTTAGTCATGTCAGGCATTCCGATGACAAAGGCTACAATGTCATCATCCTTTGTTACAACTTTTAAAAACCTCGGGTCCAGGATGGGCATGTAACGCTTTGCTAACTGTTCCATTTCCTGTTCATCAAGGGCAGCATATCCATAAATATTATTGCCAATATAACATTCATTCATAAGATGAAGCACCGGTTTTATCCACTTCTTGATTTCTTTTTTTTTGCTGAATTCAATAACCTTGAAACTCCCATTTCTTTTTACTCTCTCGTAAATCCTCTTGTAAAATTCTGGAATCACTTTGGGAACCTCAAGCTTATATACAAAATAATCTATGTCTTTCACATACCCTTGTTCTTCTATAAGTCCAGGCATCCATTCAAAGTTATAATAAGTGGCTATTGTTGCACGATTCTCAAAGCCTTCTATTAAAAAGCCCTCTGGATCCTGGTCTGTAAAACCATATGGACCGATGACCCTTGTCATTCCTTGTTTTCGTGCCCAGTCCTCAATATAACATAGAAGAGAACGGACCACATCCTGGTCTTCCCACGTTTCTAAATATCCAAACCGGGCTGTCTTTTCCTTCCGGCTGTCATTATACCGGTTGTTGATAATGCCCATTATCCTGCCAACAACATGTTTTCCTCTATAGGCAAGCAACAGAACTGTTTCGCAAAAGGAAAAGGCCTTGTTCTTGTCCGGATTAAAGTATTTCCATTCATCCTGATAAATAGGATGAACCCAGTTTTCGCTTCCAGCATGAATTTTTTCAGGCAGGTAGATAAATTTTTTCATTTCCTTGTGTGTTTTTACTTCTCTGATTTCTATATCCATATTATCTTCCCTTTTCAGTCTCAAAACTCATCTAATAATTTCCCTTATCTTACATGAGTGATGAACAAAACGCAAAAATAATATTTTAATAATCTAATTTGAAATAGAGATTAGGGACCTTTAATTTTTAATTTTGGGGTTGACAACACCACCGTATAATTAATAAACTTAGCATTAAATTTTTTTATACTTCACACGATGAAATCAAAAACTTTTCTGCATGGAACTCATCCTCCCGAGGACAAAAGCTTTACAGCAGATAAGCCCTTCGAACCCATGCCTGCCCCTGAAAAAGTCTATATTCCCCTCCATCAGCATTTTGGAAGCCCGGCTGAACCGTTAGTCAAGAAAGGAGACGAAGTATCTCTCGGACAAAAAATCGGCGAAGCAAAATCACTTTTTTCCGCATCTGTACACGCGAGCGTATCAGGAAAAGTACTCTCTGTAGATGGCTTTAATCACCCGCTTGGAAAGCCAGTTTTAACTGTCACTATTGCCAACGACGGAGAAGACCGTTTATCTCCCGAAATAACGGGAGTTAAAGATCCTTTCTCTTTGGAGCCGAATGAGATTTGCAGAAGGGTCCGGGAGGCAGGGATAGTAGGCCTCGGAGGCGCAGCCTTTCCAACAGCCGTGAAGCTTGCCCCACCAAAAGATAAGCCCATTGACACAATTATAATAAATGGCTGTGAATGCGAGCCTATTCTCACAGCCGATTACAGGCTAATGCTTGAATATACAGAAGATATCCTTAAGGGAGCAGAACTCGCCCGCATCGCCACCGGGGCCAAACGGATTATAGTGGGTATCGAAAATAACAAGCAGGATGCTTTCGAGCTTTTCCAGAAGAAAACAGATGGCTTCCCTGCAGAAGCTGTTCCCCTCAAGACAAAATACCCCCAAGGAGCTGAAAAAAATTTGATTTATTCCCTTCTAAACCGAGAAGTCCCAAAAGGCGGGCTGCCCTTTGATGTTGGGGTTGTGGTCCAGAACGTTGGAACAGCAAAGGCCATCTGGGATTCCATCAATCAGGGAAAGCCACTCTATGAGAGAGGCCTCACTGTCTCCGGAGCAGGCATAAAAGAGCCTAAGAATCTGATCGTCCGGATCGGAAGTCTCTTTCAAAGCGTAATTGATTTTTGCGGCGGGTTTGAGGAAGATGTAAATGTCCTGATAATGGGAGGCCCAATGATGGGCCTCACACAATGGACTCCAGATGTCCCTGTCATCAAAGGGACTTCGGGGATCTTATCATGGAAAGAACCTAAGCCTTCTTTTGAATACAACTGCATTCAATGCGGCCGATGTGCGGACCACTGTCCTATGCATCTTGTTGCTACTCAGCTCATGAAATATGTCAAGTTCAACAATTTGCCTGAGGCAGAAAATTGGGGTATCTTAGACTGTGTAGAATGTGGGTGCTGTCAATACTCTTGCCCCGCAAACATTCCGCTGGTTCACTGGATTCGTCTAGGAAAAGATAGAATTACAAGCATGAAACGCAAAAAGAGTGCATGATGACAAATAAAACATTTATTCTTCAATCATCACCTCACTTTAAAGATAAAGATTCAGTTCCAAAAATCATGTATGTCGTTATCATCAGCCTTATGCCAGCGGCGTTTGCATCTTTCTGTTTCTTCCGGCTTAGAGCACTAGTTCTGTTTGCACTTTGTGTGTCTGCATGTTTGGCAACAGAAGCTCTTTTCCTCTGGGTAAGAAAGAAACCTATGAATTCACTCTGGGACGGGTCTGCAATAATCACCGGGCTGCTCCTGGCCATGACTCTTCCTCCATCCTTGTCTTTAGAGCTGGCTGTTATTGGAGCGGTTGTGGCAATAGCTCTTGGGAAACAGGTCTTCGGGGGATTGGGGGATAATATCTTTAACCCTGCCTTGGTTGGCCGTGCTTTTCTCCAGACGGCATTTCCTGTCGCTATGACAACATGGATTCCTCCTGTCACACTAAAACTCAACACAGCAACCTTTGCTACTCCCCTCGGAAATTTAAAATTCCAGGATGCGGTTGCCCAGGGTTCCTTGACTCCTCTAAAAGACCTCTTCTGGGGAAACATCGGTGGTTGTTTAGGAGAAACATCAGCCGTTGCTCTTCTGCTTGGAGCTGCCTTTCTCCTCTACAAGCGTGCCATAAACTGGCGTGTACCTGTGGGAATCATTTGTACTTTAACTGTTTTTACAGGAGTTTTTTGGCTTGTCAACCCGGACAAATATGCCTCTCCTCTGTTTCACGTCCTGGCAGGAGGTCTCCTGATAGGTGCTTTCTTTATGGCCACAGACATGGTCACATCGCCGGTTACCCAACTCGGCACCTGGATTTATGCTTTAGGCATCGGTGCCCTTGTCGGACTGATACGGCTTTTTGGCGGCTTCCCCGAGGGCATCATGTTTTCTATCCTCTTTATGAATATCTTTGTTCCGCTTCTTAACCGCTCTACTCGACCCCGCATTCTGGGAGAAAGGAGGAAAAAATGAGCCTTTCCTCCAGAATGATTATAGTTCTGACCTCGGTCGGAATCATTTCTGGTGGATTTCTTGTAAGTGTCGGACATCTGACAAAAGACCGAATAGCACAAAACAAACAAATGCAAATAGAAGATGCTATCGTTTCTGTGGTTCCGGGGACAAGCAGCAGTCAGAAATTGTATGAAGAAAAAGATTTCATCATCTATACAGGAAAAGACAACAACGGAAATCTCCTGGGTTATGCTATCTACACATCTGGAACAGGCTTTCAGGATAAAATCGAATTAATGTATGGAATAAACCCTTCTCTTACAATAATCAACTGTTTGACCATTCTTGAACAGAAGGAAACTCCTGGCCTTGGGGCTAAAATCACAGATAAAGAATCTTTCCTCATTTACTGGGAAAACAGGGACAGCAGCGGCTCGCTCAGCCTGCACAAGCCCGCAGCGACCTCCCTTGAAGAACTCTCTCAAGCTGAAATCAATACAATCACCGGTGCAACAATTTCTTCAGAGAAAGTGCTGCAAATCGTCAACCTTTCTTTAGAGCAACTGAGGAGCTTGAAAAAAGATGGTAAGTTCGGAAGCGAGGAAAAAGATGCCAACTAAAAGCATCGCTCAAGAATACATTAAAGGTTTATGGAAGGAGAACCCAGTCTTTCGCCAGCTTCTAGGCCTGTGCCCTACACTTGCAGTTTCAAATGCTGTCATCAATGGTATCGCCATGGGGCTTGCAACAAGCTTTGTGCTGATATTCAGTTCTGTCGTAGTAGCTAGCATAAAAAAACTTATCCCGAGTCAGGTTCGCATTGCCTGTTACATCGTGATTATCGCTACTTTTGTCACGATGGCCGACAGGTTCCTGCAGGCCTTTTTTCCCCCTATTTCCAAAAGCCTTGGTCCTTATATTCCTTTAATAGTTGTTAACTGCATAATCCTAGGCCGTCAGGAGGCATTTTCTTCGAAGAACTCCGTGAGCCGTTCTCTTATAGACGCACTTGGTATGAGCACAGGGTTTATTATTGCCCTACTAATATTAAGTTCAATAAGAGAAATCCTGGGGGCAGGGACTTTCCTGGGGCACCAAGTCATGGGAGCCTGGTTCAAACCCTGGATAATAATGATGCTTCCTCCCGGAGCCTTTATGACACTTGGAATCCTGCTTGCTTTAGCGCTTTTCATTGAAAGCAAAACAAAAAAGAAGACAGTAAAGAGGACAGTATAGTGGAACTTGTTCTTCTCTTCATTTCAGCGGTTCTTATTAATAATTATATTCTCCATTATTTTCTTGGAATATGCCCCTTCCTGGGAGTGAGTAAAAAAATAGACTCTGCTGTCTCCATGGGGTTGGCAGTCACTTTCGTCATGACTATTACCGCTGTTTTCACATGGATGATCAACCACTGGATTCTTATTCCATATAACCTTGACTACCTTCAGATTGTATCTTTTATCCTTGTTATCGCTTCTCTCGTACAGCTTGTCGAAATGTTTATCCGAAAGATTAGCCTTCCTCTATACCAGGCCCTTGGAATCTATCTTCCTCTTATAACAACAAACTGCGCTATCATGGGGCTTGCTCTTCTTTCTGCTCTGAATAATTATAGTTTTGCAAAGGCGGTAGTCTTCGGGGTTGGCTCCGGCCTGGGCTTTACATTGGCCATTGTTCTTATGGCAGGAATCAGAGAACAGCTTGACCTGGCGGATGTGCCAGAACCCTTGAAAGGAGCTGGGATCGCACTAATCGTAGCAGGGATAATGGCCCTGGCTTTTCTCGGTTTCTCAGGAATGATATAAAAATGGACTTCTTAATACCTGTTATCACCATGGCAAGCCTGGGATTTCTTTTTTCCGTTGGGCTTGCTCTTGCCTTTAAAAAACTCAGAGTCGAGGAAGACCCTAAAGTCTCGAAGATATCAGAGGCCCTTCCACAGGCCAACTGTGGAGCTTGCGGATACTCCGGCTGCCGTGCATTTGCCGAGGCTGTTGTTAAAGGAAACGCCCCTGTAAACGGCTGCCCTGTGGGCGGAGAAGAAGTGGCAAACAAGATCGCTGAAATTTTGGGAGTCCAAGCCGGTGAAGTCATCAAGAAAGTTGCGCGTGTGCACTGCCGCGGCACACGGAAAGCTGCAAAAAACAGAGGGGACTACCTCGGTATAAGGACCTGTTACGCATCTCACTTAATTGGGGGGAACAAACAGTGTTCCTATGGCTGCATGGGCTTTGGAGACTGCGTACAGGCATGCATGTTTGACGCCATTTACATGGAAGAAGAAGGGCTCCCGATTGTTATAGAAGACAAATGCACAGCTTGTGGAAAATGTGTTGATGCCTGCCCACAGAATATCATTGAGCTGCATCCAATTTCTCAGAAAATCTTCGTTTTCTGCCGCTCTTTAGATAGAGGCCCTACCGCAAGAAAATTATGTAAAAATTCCTGTATTGCATGCGGTATATGTGTACGCGCTTGTCCCGAAGCAATAGTTATGGAAAACAATCTTGCTAAAATTATAGATTATAAAAAAATTAAACCCGAAAATATTCAAGCCGTCGAAAAATGCCCAACAGGAGCTATCGGCCGCCTCAATGAGAAAAATGAATGATACCGGTTTGGTTGTATCTACAAAAGAAGGCATGGCTCAAGTAGAAATTGAATGTCTTAAGGCCTGCCATCGCTGCCCTGCCAGGAGCCTGTGTATCGGACAAAACACATCAAAAGGAATTCTTTCTGTTATGAACCCCTTAAACGCACGCCCGGGAGATGAAGTCACGATTGAAGTCCCAGAGTCGAATTACAGCAAAGCCCTGATCCTCCTTTTTGGAGTCCTTCTCGCTGCTTCTTTAATTGGTATGGGCGCTGGAAGTTTTCTGTCATATTTGTTAAAATCATCTTCATCATATGCGAGCATATTTGGCCTCTTTCTCGGTCTTTTTTTGGGAGGAATGGGTCTCTTTTTTTATTTCAATAGAAAAAACAAGGATCATCTTTATCCAGTTATAAGCAATATAGCCAAAAAAGGAGATTAAAATGGATAGACGAGGTTTTTTTAAAACAATGCTGGCCACTCCGTTACTTGCTCCGCTCTTGCTGGCATCAAAAACGACGCAAGGCGACTGTGAACTATATCTTATTGCAGACAGTCCTCAGCTGTTTATCTCTTTCCTCCTGGAGGAATTGCAAAAGTACGGCATATTCACAGGCCGGAATTTTACGCTGCTTAACTCTCACCCCCAAGAGAAAGAACTTAGACAGATCCTTTCTCAAAAAGGTTGGACATATATGCAGAGCCCGGCAATGGCGGACATCGCTATCTCCTTTAGCTGTTTGAGACAAAATGCTCTACCTTCTTTTACTCTGGTCAGAAAAGGCGAAATCTGGGATATAAGATCAAAAAAACTTTACTCCCTTTGGAAAGAAATGAATGAAAACCGCAGCCCATCTTCCTGCTTAACTATAGCATCATTGAAGGATAGGCGGGCGCGGTTTTTCTACGGAGAATCCGTTTCAATCTTTAAAGACGGACGCAGGATAGAAACGGCCTCTTTAAAAGAGAACCAGTCGAAATCTTTCTCGGCTAGAAAAGGGAAAATCACTGTTGTTGTAAAAGACAGAAAAGTCTGGGTTAGCGAGTCTTCCTGCAGTCATAAAATCTGCCTCTATACTCCTCCTGTATCCTTTGCTGGGGAACGCATTATCTGTGCGCCAAACCACTTCCTCTTGGAAGTTCAGGGCAGGCATTCTATTGATACTGTCATTGGCTAAAGAACTACTCGTTCATCGACTCTATAATGTATGTTAATCGGATAGGGCAGCATTTCACGTTTTCCTCGCTCTCCGCAAAAACACTTTGCATTCTTATTCTCTTTTTTCTTTTTCTTATACCAGGCTGTAGGACAGGAGAAAAATGGCACACCTCAACCTTCCTTTTCTTTGATACTGTCTGTGAAATAAAGATATTCTGCTCGGAGACCGCATCTAAATCCGCAGAGCAGGAAATTAAGCGCGTATTCTCAGAGATCGAAGGCCATTTTTCACCAGGAATCAGGGACTATGCCTCCCAGCCTGTTCTTGAACTTTTCCAAAGAGCTTTAAATGTTTATCAAAACTCAAGCGGCTGTTTCGACATAACCGTAGCCCCTCTTTCCAAAGCATGGGGTTTTTTCAATGGTTCCCTTCATGTCCCCCCCTCAAATGAGATAAAGGCTCTATTAAAACACATCGGAATGGATAAAATAAAAGAAGAGAATGGCAGTCTTGTTCTCCTCCCAGGAATGGAGCTTGACTGGGGCGGGATTGCAAAGGGCTACGGCATCGACCTTGCTTCGAAATCCTTAATCGCAATGGGAATCATTAAAGGTTTTATTAATGCTGGGGGGGACCTGTTTTGCTGGGGGCAAAACCCGGATAATCAACCCTGGAAGATCGGAGTAAAACATCCACGAAAAAGGGGATTCTTATGTGTACTTGCTGTCTCTGGCCTTGGGACAGCAACAACAGGAGATTATCAGAGATATTTCATTGAAAAAGGGACTCGTTACCATCATGTTTTTAACCCCAGCACTGGATATCCTGCTAAAGGCAAACAGAGCGTAACAGTAATCGGGCCGGAAACTCTTCTCTGCGACGCTCTTTCTACTGCTCTCTTTGTTAGTAATAAGCCAGAGATGATCATAGAAAAATATCCAGAATACGGAGCTCTCCTTATCGACTCCAATGGAAGGACATCGGTAATAGGAAAGCCTTATCCCTTCCAGCCCCTAAAATAACAGGATTCATTGATGACAGCTGGGTCAATGTCGCTTCCTCCATCCCCTCAAATTCATCTTATTCAGTAATACTTTTAATATATTCAATTCCTTTAATTATCGATGGTGAAGGATTATCAATTTCCTTCTCGTTTTCATACTCAATTGAAAGGAAGCCACCATAATTCTGGAGGGTCAGCTCTGCAAGGATATCGTGAATATTTGCCTTTCCCTGCCCAAAAGGAACATCATAGGCTTCCTTGGTCCCGAATTCATTCAAGTCTTTTAAATGCACATCTAATATGCGGCCTTTCAGCAGTTTAACGGCTTCTACAGGGTTTACCCCTGTACGCATCCAGTGCCCGGTATCCGCACATGACCCAATGCCCTCACTACAGCTTTTTACATGCTCAAGAACCGTCTCAGGACGCGCGTATTTTGAAGGCACAGGATGGTTGTGTACAGCAATATTTATATTATATTCCCGAGCCATCCGATCAAGAAGAGAATAGTCATCATATTCAGGTTCGGTCACAATAGTTCTTATGCCCAGTGTTTTTGCGAAATCAAAAACCCTGTGCATGCTTTCCTCGTTGTTTTCAAATCCTATAACTCCATAGCCTACGATCTCGAGCCCCTTTTCCTTCAGGCTTTTTTTCACCATCCATATCTGTTCTTCATCAAGGTCGTGGCTAAATTTAACTCCGGGCATGTCCTTACTAAGCACCTGGCCGGGATAGGCCTGGATGTATTTTATGCCGAGGCTTTTTACTTTTTCCAGTGTCTCAAAAAATGAAAACTTTCTGAATGTCCAGCACTGCACTGCAAAAGGGAATTTCTTTATTCGTACATGTTGATATCCCGCGGTGGCAGTCTGTTCCTTTATCGCTGATTGTGTCCCCTCATTTTTTATGCCTTGTTTTTGAGTTTCTTCTGTACAAGAAACAATTAAAGCTGCCATCAATACAAATAGTAAATATCCCTTCTTTTTCATGCCTTCCTCCTTTTAGGATTGTCCTTCATTTGATAGCTGGGTCAGGGAGTGGGTTGGATCTTGGATTCCATCTCCCCCTTGACACAGCCGGGATAAATGAATCCAGGCCAGGGGGAGGAAATAATATTGTCTTCTCCTGCTCGGCGCTCATATAAGCTGTCATAAGAAGTTCTGCTACATTTACTCCATCGCTAAAATTTTCTTCAGGCCGACTGCCTTCTAAAAAGGAGTTAACCATATGGCGGTTTTCCTCGATGTATCCGTATTCACTTTCCTCGTTACTTACTACTGGCATAAGTCCTATTTCAGCATTTTGTTTTTCCACCAGGTCTTCTCCTGGCTTTCCCTGTACTTTCCGGCTGAAAAACACTTTCAATCCCGAATCCAACGTGTCTATTGAAAGAGAATACTCTGGGCCCAGAAGTTCCATGCTTAAACGCAGCCCTGCCCCTACAAAACACCAGGAAGTAGTAGCTTCAACAACAATCTTCTCTCCTCTTTCATCATTGTATTCAATTATAGCACGGGCAAAATCTTCGGCAGGCCTGTTTATATAATCTGTTTTACCATTGCTGTTATTAGATAGAATTCTTGCATAATGAGGGCGCTGCCACTTTAAGCACGCGGCAAAAGCTGTTATCTTTACAGGTGTAAGAATGTTCCTGTCAGCTCCGGGTGGAGTTAACATAAATCTGGCCCCTTCCACAGAGTGGCACATCATATCATTAAGGACACCGCCTCCTTGAAGCTCTCCTTCCCAAAACCACGGCATATGAGGACCGCTGTGTTCTTCAGCCGCCCTTGCCAGATACGGCCGGCCTGCAATTGCCGCACCACGTGTCCATATAATTTCTTTTCCTTTTAAAACGGCAGGAGCAAAAACTTGGTTTTCCAGATATCCGTCCAGAAGCTGAGCCTTTTTTGCAAGCTCAAGCATTTTCCGTGCTTCCATCACATTTCTGCCAAGCGGCTTTTCACAAGCGACTCCGATTAATTCCCCCCTCCCCCTTTCAAGGACCTCAGTTATCTCCTCCATGTTTTCAAGCCTTGTAAAGTTCGGTGCACATATCCATATTGCACCGATAGCAGGATCAGCTGCCATTTCTGTTACCGAACTATATACTTTGGTTTCCCCAACATTGAGTTTTCTGGCCAGCGCAGCCGTCTCTAGCGCCGTCTCTTTTTTGCGGGAAACTATACCCAAAATATCCGCATCCCGCACACCAACCCAAGAACGAATATGAATTTTTGCAATAAAACCCGCACCGACAATCCCAATCCCCAGGCGTTTTCTTGCCATTATTCCCTTTCTCTCCCATGAGTTGATTTTAAAACAAGCCTCCTCATTTATCCTAAATTATTTTTCTCTTAACTGGATCCCATTCTACTTTGCGTCCTTCAAGAAAGGATTTCGTCGCCATATGGCAGGTTATTCCTTCCTGAAAACCGCGATCAATACCACAGCTCGGCTTCTTTCCGTTTCTGATACAGTCAATCCACTCTTTTACATGAAGATGCGTCAAATCAATATGCTTCCCGTCTCTATATGTGTACATTAATCCTTTCGTCGTAAAATACCTTTTTGTTGCTGAAGTAATAGTATCTATTCCTTTTAATCCAGGATGGAAAGAGAACAGCGGCAATGAGGTGTCTATAATTTTATTTTTTATCTTTTCTTTATACCGCGTCGACTCGTTGTCAGCATTTACCGTCAGGGTGCTCCCGACTTCCATGGAAGCATCATGGCCCATGAATACCCTCCCTCGTACCCGTCCGCTTGAAAGCGTGGCGCTGTATACAACTGTTAAATTCCTGGAGGGATATTCAAAAACTACCTGGAATACATCAGGGACATCACGACCATCTTTGTAGAAGTAAATCCCGCCCGAAGCTGTTGCTGATTTTGGAATACCGAGATCTAAAATCTGATTAACTGCATCATATTCATGAGAAAGCAAATCCCCGGAGAGGCCTGTTCCATAATCATACCAACACCTCCACCGGAAAAATCTTTCCAGGCTGAAAGGCACTTTATGAGGAGCAGGTCCTTGAAATTGCTCCCAATCAATGGTTTGATCACTTGCCTTCTCGTGAATTTCGTAAACCCATGCACCATTGGGAGAATTTCTGTTTGTTGTTGTCTCTACAAGAGTGATTGCTCCGAGAATATTCTTACAAATTATTTCCTTGGCCTTGATAAATGTTTCTTGCTGAGGATTCTGATGTCCGAGCTGGAAGACAACACCACTTTTTTTAATCACATCAACTACCTTGTAGACTTCTTCTTCTGTACGGGTTATACACTTTTCACAGTAGACATGTTTTCCTGCATTTGCGGCATCTACGGTCATCTGGGCATGCCAATGATCAGGGGTAGCGATGATTACTGCATCAATGTCCCTGCTCTGAATTAAATCCTGATAATGCAGGTACCGCTTAGCTCCCTTCAATTCCCTGCCTTTGCCTCCGGGTCTGGTGTCATTTTTAGAAGCTGCAATGCCGCGTTCCGCCCTAACATCAAACACATCGCAAACACCTGCCAGCTCAACATTCAAATCTTCCTGATTTAAAAAGTTTTCCAGCGCCCTATCCATTCTGTTTTTCTTTGCATCTTTTCGCTTTCTTTCTATCCAGTCAGGGTGTGCGAAACCCCCTGCTTTTGCAAGGTATTCCCCTCTGCCTCCGAATCCGATTATCCCAAGCCTTATTAACTCACCAGGTTTTTTCAT
This sequence comes from Candidatus Aminicenans sakinawicola JGI OTU-1, assembly GCA_000493965.1. Classification (GTDB taxonomy): domain Bacteria; phylum Acidobacteriota; class Aminicenantia; order Aminicenantales; family Aminicenantaceae; genus Aminicenans; species Aminicenans sakinawicola. The sequence goes on along the minus strand of AWNV01000030.1, from coordinate 7,606 downwards.
GGTGCTGTCTGGAAGAACTGCAGGCCTCTTTCCAATAATTCCTAGTTCATTAAGGATTTCCTTCCTTTTTAGATCATCCAGCAAATTCTTTTTGTAAAGGCTATAAAAAAACGCGCCGAATACAGGTACAGCAGCCAATCCTTTGAGAATATCTCTTCTCCTAATAATCCCCTTTTTTTCGGTTTCTTCTGTTTTCTTATCAGTAGTTTTAATATCTATGTCTTTAATCATTTAGCGCCTCAAAATAATTCACTCAGGCCTCTTTTTTCTGGATATTAGCCTATCTAATCCAATAATCTTTCCAGTAGGGAATAATGTTAAAACAAACAAGGCAAACATCTCGATTAAATTCTTATTCACGATTAAATAGGCTCCTTCTGCAGGAGTCGTGTATTCATACCCAATAAACGGAGGATTACACATATAATATAAAAACAGAAGGACAATCGCTGAAATACTAGCAGTCTTTGTCATACATCCTGCAATCAACGCGATTCCTATTGCAATCAATCCCCATATATTTAAAAAATCGACTATCTTTAAAACGGTCTCGCTTGTTAAAATAGATCTGAACAAACCCGACAGTATCCATTTTGACTCTGATAGATATCCAGCCGCCGACCAGTAGGGATTAACCAACTTTGTTATTCCTTCATATAGAAAGTGCCACCCAATTAAAACTCTCAAGATTACCAGTGCACTTAACTGGATGTTTGTATATTTTGACAGACCCCCATTCTTGTTTTCTTTTCTTTTCAGCATTATTCCCCTACCTTATTTTGAATAAACCTAGGAAAATTTTATATTAGAGATTGAAACAAAGGCTTCCTTTTAAATCTTCATTGGCATTAACACATACTTATATTCTATCTCTTCGTTGTTTTCTGGTTTAATTAATACAGCGCTGTTTTCATCCTTTAGTTCAAACCGAACCTTGTCTGATTTTACAATTGAAAGAAAATCAAGAAGATACTGAGAGTTAAATCCCACCTCGATTTGTTCGCCATCGTAGTCAATATCAACCTTATCCTTGGCTTCTCCAATTTCAGGACTAGATGAGAATAGTCTTAATTGGTCTTTTTCAATATTAAACTTGACTCCTCTTGATCTCTCTGTAGATAAAAGAGAAACCCTTCTAATCGCATCTGCAAATTCTTCTCTCGAAACAATCATTATGTTTTTATTGTCGCTCGGGATAACAGCTTCATAATTTGGAAATTTACCATCAATCACTCTTGAAATAAGTGTTCTGTTTCCAACCCTGAAAAATAAATTATTTTCATCAAGGTCAAATTCAATAGAATCATCTTCAAATTTTTTTAATTCACCAAGAGTCTTTTTTGACACTATTCCTTTTATTTCGCTTTCTAAGTTCATATTGTCCATAGATACCGAAGTGTAAGCAAGTCTATGCCCATCCGTGCTTACTAACTCCATAGTATCATTCTTAAGCATCATTAGCGCACCATTTAAATAGTACCTCTGTTCCTGTGTTATTGAAAAATATACCTTTTCTATCATCTCCCTTACTTTATCGCCTTGGAGAAAAATGTTTTTTATAAATTTCGGCTCAGGAACCGGAGGGTAGTCTTCTTTGGACAAGCACAGCACTTTAAATTGACTGTCGCCTGCAGAAATCTTCATCATTAAGTCATTGCTCTCTTCAAAAACAACTTCTTTCCCCTCTGAAATGGATTTAACTATTTCAAATAACTTCTTACCTGATATTGTAATTACCCCTTTCTCATACATCCTGGCTGGAAAATGGCATTTTATTCCTACCTCCAGGTCAGTTCCAGTTATTTCAATTCTATCCTCTAATACACTAATTAATATATTTGCCAGTATAGGCATTGTACTTCTTTTTTCTAGAATTCCTTGAAATATTTGTAGCTCCTTAAGGATTCTTTCTTTTTCAATTATAAATTTCATTTTTCCACCTCTCTATATTAGATTATTATTATCTAATTATAGATAAAAATAAATAACAATAATTATAAAAGCAAATGAAATGTGAAAAAATTTCATAATAGATTGATTCTTCTAGTGAATATAGTCAATTATTTTGTTTATTTCTCTGTTGAATTCTGGACTTTCATTTCGCATCTTTTCTATTTTTTGAATACTGTGAATTACAGTTGTATGATGTTTTCCACCGAATTTTTTTCCTATTTCTGGAAGAGAACTTTTCGTAAGCTCCTTTGATAAGTACATAGCGATCTGTCTTGGAAAGACAACCTTTGGGGAGTTATTTTTCGACTTTAGTTGGGATAGATTCATCTTAAAGTTATGACAAATGATATTTTGAATTTTTTCTACCGTAATAATATTTGATGTGGAATCCAACAAGTCTTTCAATGCATCTTTAGTAATATCTAGGTCTATCTCTTTTCCTTTGAGTGAAGCGTAAGCAATAACACGTCGCAAGAATCCTTCAAGCTCTCTTACATTAGAGTGAACTTTATCTGCAATATATAAAGCTACGCTTTCAGGTAGATTGATTCCGTCTAACTCTGATTTTTTTTTAAGGATAGCAATCCTCGTTTCAATATCTGGAGGCTTTAGGTCAGCAATTAAGCCCCATTCAAAACGGGAACGAAATCTTTCTTCGAGGTTTGGTATCTCTTTAGGTGGGCAATCGCTTGATATAACTATTTGCTTCTGGCTGTCGTAAAGATGGTTGAATGTGTGGAAGAATTCTTCTTTTGTTCTTTCTCTTCCTGCAAGGTAGTGGATATCATCTATAAGGAGCACGTCTATGCTCCGGTATTTCTGACGAAAATCAAGGATTTTCCCGTATTGTAAATGATTAATAAGGTCATTCATAAACTTCTCAGTTGTAATATATAATATTTTTAGTCCACGGATATCGTTTAGAATATAATGTCCAATAGCGTTCATCAGATGGGTTTTTCCTAGGCCTGCACCACCGTAAATATAGAGAGGATTATATGATGTGGCAGGGTTTTTAGACACTGCGATTGCAGCCGCATGTGCGAACTGGTTGCATGAGCCGACAATAAAATTTTCAAAAGTATATTTAGGATTTAAATTAGGATTTAACAAAGAGCCGTGTTTTGATTTTCTCTCGCCTGGAGGCCGGCGTATGAATGAAGATGTCGTCTCTTCTAAAATATATTTTATTTCATAAACCTTACCAAATAATTCTTGAGAGGATTTATCTATTAGTTTTGAGTAGTGAAATGACAGCCACTCTTTAAAATAAGAATTAGGAACCTTTATGTAAATAATATTGTCTTCCTTTCCTATATAGACAGGAGGATCAAGCCAGGTTTCATAGCTGTTTTTATCAATTTTATCTTTAATATTATTTTTGATTTGTAACCAATAGTTAAATTTATCTTCGTGTTGCATTTTTATAATTAAGATTTCCACATAATTTTCCACAACTGTGGAAAACCTTAAGGTTTTGCTGGTTGCCGATTTTGAGGAGGCACGGGTATGATAACACTCCCATTTTTGGATTTCAAGAAGTTTATATCAATTTTTTTAAAAGTCGAAACCAATCCAAAATTTCGTCTGAAATTTTCCAAACGTATCAAACTTGAGAGGGTTAGAAAAATCAGGAAATTCCAGCCTCTTTACAAATTCTATATGGAAAGGCAGCCCCAAAAAGAAAAATTGGAAACCGAAACCGTAGGATCCTAGAGCATCAAAGAATCTGTATTCAGGAAGTCCGTATTCATCAGTTCCAACATATGAGGCAAATTGAGCGGAGTATCCTTTTAGTTTTGAACGGGAAACATCAAAGAAGAGAGTTCCTCGAACAGGTCCAATTTGTCCAATAATAGTATTAGCAGCGTTTATGACAGGGAATCGGAATTCAAGGTTTGAATACCAACCCTCATTTCCGACAATACTATAGTAATAAGCTGATCGCACCTGGTTGTTTCCTCCAAAATAGGTGATATATGGATTTTTTCCGCGGCTGACGAAACAATTTATACGAAAAGCCAGGAGGAAATCGCTTCCGATATTGAGGTACTTCCGGTAGTCCGCTTGAACAGTTGTATTCCGGAGGAAGCTGCTTGAAATTGGAATTCCCTGAGTTACACCAAATTGGAAAGTATTGCCTGCTGCAGGGCCATAGTATTTGAAGTGAGTGGTTTCCCCTGTAAGAGAGAGAGAGGTTGAAATCATGCTTCCATTCCAGAACATAGAGTAGCCACCGCCCCCATAAAATTGATTGAGGTAAGGGTCGTAAAAATCTTCTTCGTAGTGATTGTAAGATAAGGTTGCTTGTGTTCTGTAGTACAGGTTGAAAGGATAATAGGCGCTGACGTTTATTCCTGAGATTTTTCTTGTGGCAATAGCGTCGCGGTATGACAGAAAGTTGAAAAGAGAAGGATTAAAGTAATAATAAGAAGGATAATAAAAGATAGTATACTGAAAAGCTGATGCCATGTATTGCAGTCTGTTTTTTTGATTAAGATAGGAGAAATAGTAGGAACGGAAATTTCTTACCTGGTAAGCTGTGAGCGAAAAGGTATAATCTCTAAACAGATCGGAAAAAGAGAGGGCAGAACCTCCGTATATTGAACCATCTGTTGAAATAATAGTATCAACAGGAGGTCGGCCTGTAAGATATAATTTGCCCATGCCTTTATGTGCTTGAATCTTTTTCTTGTCAATTTCGAAAGTCACTATGGGCTCAAACTTCTTGAATTCATCATCAGGTGATTTTTCAGCAAAAGAGATGTTTTTCTCGACTTCTCCTTCGAGATCGCTCTTGAAGACTTGAAATGACCCCTTGTTGAATGAAGAAAATATTATTGTTTTGGGACCTTTCGGATGAGGAAAAGGAAAAAAGTTTCCTGTCGTGACATCTGTATAGCGTTTGAGTTCGCCTGTTTTCAGGTTTAAAGAGTAAATATTGAACGCACCTCGAGTATCGCCAGAAAAATATATTTTTTCTGAATCTCGAGAGAACTCAGGAGTGATTGTGTTAGCCCTTCCGAAAGTAAGCTGGGTCTTATTTTTTAAATTGTTTGTTGGGGACAGAAAAAGTTTGTCATAAGTATCGAGATGAATTGTATAGGCAACAACTTTTCCGTCAGGTGAAATACTGGGAGCCTTCTCAAAGGCGTCGTCTTCTGTCATGTTAAGGATTTTGCCGTTCTCAAGGTTTATTTTGAATATGTCTGGAATGCCGTTTTGGAACGCAGTAAAAAGAAGCTCTTCTTTCTCAGGAAAGAAGCAAGGGGATGCGGGCTGGTCGTAAGGAATCTTAATTGTTCTTAAGGTTTTTCCTGTTAATGCGTTTACAATATAGAGCGAATGTTTTTGCCCTGCCCGGCCGAAGAAAGCAATCATGTCTCCATCCGGAGACCACGAGAGGTCTTTTCCCTTGGACGGATCGATTTCCCTTTTAATGTGCTCGTACTTAAGTGTATAGCCCTTTGTAATGTTCTTGATAACACTTCCGTCCTTTGTTGAAAGAAGAACAATATCGATGTCGCTGTCTTTAACATTATAAGTGAGGATGGCAACTATATCTCCTGATGGAGAAAGAGCATGAGAGAAGGAAAAGTAATATGGGTTTAAAGGGAATTCAGGACCTATGGGAAGGCTGTAATCTTCAGGGTTTTCCCTTAAGAGAAAGGGTTTGAATTTGTTACGAAGGTATTTTTTGAATTCGTAATTAAACTCTTTGTGTTCTTTGTTGAAGGCTCTTTTTATAGGGTAAGTTTTCCCAGCGAGAGAAGAGTTCTTCATTGAATGCCAGAAGGACTGGATTCCATTTTTTCCGTATTTGAACTCAATAAATTCATATATTGCATGACCAAAGTCGTAAGCTGGATCTCGAGGCAGCAGGTATTGAGAAGACAGCTCTCCCATTTTGTTTATTTCTGGAATCCTGTCGTTGAGAACGCTGTCGCGTACGATTAAAGAGGACCAGCAGGACCAGTTATGTGTATTATACTCTGAAAAGCCTTCCATAATCCAGCTAGCAGGTTGGGAAACCGAATAAAGTACTCCTCCCGGACTTCCCCAGAGCAGGTCGTACTCAAAGATATGTGTCAATTCATGTTCTACAAGGTCTTGGAGTTCGTCATCAGGCATGTCTCCGTGCAGGGCAACGCGGTAAAGGAGGGGTTCTGCTGCGCCCAGTACTCCCTCTGGCATCTGAAAAAGATTTGTCTGCTGGAAATCAGTTGTCGTGCAATAATAAAGAAAGGGCACTTTGGCGGAAAGGTCGTGCTTAATGTCATTGCTTATTCTTTTGTATGCGCTTTCGGCTAATTCTGCAATTCTTTTTAGAGTTCGGTCATCTTTGGAGTAATAGTAAATATCGAAATGATCCGTCTCGTAGTGGTCCCAATCAAATTTTGTATAAAGGACTTTATTTTTCCCGTAGTAAGGGAAATATATGAATTGTGAGAAACCAGAAGATACCAAAGCAGCTAAAAGAAGGAAAAATGTGATATGTTTTATTAAATTTTTCATATTTTCTCCCCGTTTAATTTAGTTAGAAATGATATATCTTTCCTGGATTTTTTTAATACCGAGCATATGGGCGAAAAGCTTATCCTTGATATTCTTAACAAGGTCAAAGAATGCGAAATAGGCAGTCTGGTTTGGATTTTTATAGGCTTTTGTTTCTCTGAAATTTCTTTTGTACACAATTTTTCCTGTTTGTGTGTCAATGAGATAAACCTCAAGCTGAAGAGTGTAAAATTTTCTTTGAGCGAATTTTGATTCTGATGTGAATGGGCTTTCCTGCTCTTTCTTTAGCTTCTTTATAAGGGCCTTGCGGGTTTCCTGTGTGTATTGAATGCTTCCCGTAAAAAGAACGGATTCTTTTGCGTCGACGGAAAGATTTTTCCAGAAATCCTCATCCTTGAAAACGTCTTCTTTCTCTAAAGGAATTTCCTTTGAGGAGATTTTATTTTCAAGTGTTTGCCCGAGTTCTGTAGCAAAATAGTCTTTGAGTTCATTATTGATGTTGAAATTTTTTGTTTCTTTTTTTACAAAGAAGTCGGTAATGATAAATTCTTTAAATTTATCGAGATTGACAGCAGGTTTTTGAGAAACTTCAATTCTTACTTTCCAGTATTCGTTTGATGTACAGGAAGAAAGAATCAGAATGATAATTAAAAGAATGAACCTATTTTTTTTCATCATCGGTGTTCTCTCTGGCTTTTTTAAAATTTTCATAGTTTGATTTGATATGTTTATTTCCCGGGCTGATTTTTAATGCCGCTTCGTATTCTTTTTTTGCTTTATCCAGTAGACCTTTTTTTTCATAAGCCACAGCCAGGTTGTTGTGTGCTGATGCAGAATTTGGATTAGATTTTAAGCATTTTTCCCAGCGGAAGATAGCTTCATTCCACAAATCTTTTTTAGCGGCCTGAATGCCATAACTAAGCTGGTTTTGGTTAATGGAAGAAACACAGCCAGAAATAATAAACATAAGGGGAACAATCAGAATAATAGAAAATATTGTTTTTTTGGTCATTTTAACTTTTCCATCTTAAAGTTACTTGTTATACTTGCTTTCGTCAAGTCCTCCTGGGTTATTCATAAAAATTGCTGATACCAATATTCATTCTCCATTATATCTGCTAATTACTTTGATTTTTCC
>AWNV01000029.1 GCA_000493965.1 Candidatus Aminicenans sakinawicola JGI OTU-1 | reverse complement strand
GCACATATCATCCAACCTAGTACCTGCTCCCCTTATCAAACCGTGCATGCGGTTTTCCTGCACACGGCTTTCCGACAAGCTTAATCCAAAACTTTCACAGGTACCGGGGAACGAAGCATTTTCGTCGGGTCTATCAGCCCACATCGGCTGACCAGTTCCTCGAAGACTTTACGGCGATAAAGCCTGCCCGCTCTCTGGCTTTTCCTGCTCCTGCTTGGCTTTGCGATAAAGTTTCCTCTGAAAGTCTCGTATCCTTTCCTTGTCACTCATCTGTGACTTGCGTTTCGTATGTAGACTATCAGTCATTACAAATTACTCCCTTCTTTAGAAACTTGCTTGAAGTAATGCCCCTTCGCTCCCCGCCGGTTCTGTTGTCCGACAGCTCATCACTACTATGGGCATCTCCGACTTCTTAACCCTCTTACGATAACTTCGCTCTCGTTTATATATCGTCGCCTCAGGTCGCCATCCCTTAGGGTTAAGACCTCTCACGTTCATATACACACCTTTTGTTCGCATGCCGCCAGTTCTAACTCCGACAGCCCTGTGCAGTGCTTGCTACCATTTCTTCCTGCACAGTAACAGGCTTCATCCAATCCGAAAGACTGGCCAGCTGCAAGGCTTAACGAAGCTAATCTGTTCATTTTCATTACGGCTTACTCACCGAGCGCAAAGAGCTTCAGCATCACTGTCACCAGCAACTGCTGTCTTTGCCTCTTCCGGCTGAATGGCAAATTAGCCGGACCGGATTTTCACCGGCTGGCATCTATACGCTTCGTGACACACCGGAGACACGCAGATTCCCAGTTTATGATTTGAGACTATACGTTCAAGTTCATTTCCATACTCAGTTATTGCCAATATCGGTCTTCCTTATGCTATTTTTTTGAATATTTTGCTGGGAACGGAAGCCAACGTTGCGTTAATATTCACCGTAACTACTGTTAAATGCGTCGAAGCTAGGACTTCAGGATATCGCGGAAGAGGCTGAAGAGGGACATCCACGGAGGCGGTCGTCCCAGGATTTTTCACATCTGGCACGGATGCTCAGGTCCGTCTTTATGGACAGTGGTCTCAAAAAAGCAGTTTTTCGGCTGGATGACCGCAGCTTTTTGGTCAAGAATAAACTCGACCCAGTCCGCATAGGTCCCATATTGCCGGTGTCGGTCGAAGAGAACCGCCGTCTCCGAGGAGTGCCGGGCCATCATTCTCGTCATCTCCGGCTTGGCTGCGAGCGCCTGGAGGACATCCGCCAGGGATTGAGCATCGCCGGCTTGATATAGAAAACCGAATTGTTGATTTTTGATCCAATCCGCCAATTCGCCGCGCAGAGAGCTGACAATCGCCAGGCCGGCCGCCAGGTAGTCATACGCTTTGTCCGGCATGGCAACCGAGGAAGCCGGGCTATACGTGGCAAGTCCAACATCGCATCGTTTATAGATGTGGATCAAGTCCTGATGCTTTAATTTTCCCACGTAGGTCAGGTACGGTCCATTCCGCCCAGTGGCTTCTTTAACGACCGAGCACATAGGCCCATCACCAGCGATGATCAATCTGACGGGCGCCCGCTTTTGCTCGAGTAGCTCCGCGGCCTTCACGATGGTAGTGATGTCATAGGTGATGCCCAGGGTCCCCGCATAAATGGCCCAGAGCTCGTTCTCTTTTTTGGTCAGACCCCGAAGAGGTCCCTCCGGGGCCGCTTCATCGTTCAGGATCTTCCGAAACGCTTCGATGTCGACTCCGTTGTAGACGAAGAGCCAGGAGCCCGGACGGGGGTTGGGAACTTCGTTCCGGACCGGGCGGAAATAGGACTTGGAGAGAGCCGATATGCCGTCGGCGCGCCTCCGGACGAATTCCCTGATCACATATAAGGGGGAAAAAATGGGTTGGACAATCCTCCGCCAAGATGGAGCGAAAGCCAGGACGAACTGCTCCGGCCATTCGTCTGTGATGTCGAGAATGAGCTTAGCCCTGAATCGCCGCGCCAGACACCAGGCCCACCAGCTGTCTCCCAGGGGAGCGTCATTGACGATGATCGCGTCCGGCCGACGCTCTGTCCTCCCTCGGCGATAGATTCTCCAAGACAAAAGCCAATGAAATCTCAGCCGGGCTAATCCAACGTGCCGGTAATAAGCTGGCGTCGGCACCAGGCGGATCCTGTAGCAAGGCTGGACGTCGATGTCCTTCCACCCCTTGGACCGGAAGCTTTTGGTATGGTGGGAAAAATTTGCCGTCCACCACAAGCATTCATGGCCCCGGGCGACAAGGGCGCTGGCGATCGATTGAATCCGGGATTCCCTCCATGCGTCGCCGGGGAGCTGGTTGCAGGGGTGGATGAGCCAGATATTCATAAGCGCCGTGTGGAGACGGAAATCGCAATTTAAAGACGAAAACCCGCTTTCCTAACGTCTTCGTAAAACATTTTGACTGTCTAAAACTGACAGAGATGGCTTACAAATGAAGAGATTTTTCTGGCCGCAGTAGGGAACCCTAATGTAAAATAATTGATAATCCCTTCATTGCTGGAATTGATCGTGCCAATATCATTGTCAATAGTTTTGGAATTTAAGGCCAGAGGAATATTGAGCAGATTGAATGAATTGGAAAGTGTATCTTCTCCGTTAATAACAATCAGGCCGTCAAGTCTCAGCTTCTTAATATTTTGTTTGGCCTGATCTATCCCTCCAGCGGTTTTTTCCAATTTGGCACTGGATGATTTAAGTATTGTTCCTTCAATCAAAGAATTGAAATTAATCTTTGATAAATCAATATATTGATTTTCAATAACTCCCAACCATCCCTTAATAAATCCGATCAGTTCAACATTAACTTCATTCGAGGTCTTCTTTGCTGAAGCAATCACCGCATTCAGGGGAGGGACATCTCCTCCGCCCGTCAATATTTCAATCCTTTTTTTAAACATTTTTACTTTTCACTAATAACTCATCACCGATCACTGATTATTGACCACTAATTCACTGCTTAATTTCATGATAGGCCAGCAAGCGAACATTATGCTCTAAGATAGGACATCCCACGATCTCTAGCATTGGCTTTGGCATGTGCTCTGTCACTGGCCGCAGCCTTCGCCCCTCAACTGCGGCGAGCATCCTAGCTTTCATCTCTGGACAAAACATATATAGCCTGAGTTGCCCAGCAATCATTGAGAATAACCATGTGGATGATTGAGACGCCATCGCCACCCGCTCTCTATCATCGAGTCCAATTCAGAATAGAGCGGCTTCCAGCCAAGTTCCTGCCTAATGACTGCTGAACTCGCTACCAGCGAATCGGGATCACCTGCTCGCCGTCCCACGGGGACCACTCTCACTGGACGGCCAGAAACTCGGCTCACCGCGTTAAGGACTTCGCGGTTGGTATGCCCGGTCTCCGTACCAAGATTATAAGCTCTCGCTTCGATTCGATCCAATTGCGCCAAAATCAGCAAATGTGCCCGAGCAATATCAACTACATGCACATAATCACGTATGCAGGTCCCATCTCTGGTTGCGTAGTCTGTGCCATATAACTCGATATGGCCCCGTTTGCCTAAAGCCACCTCGAAAGCAACCGGTATGATATGCGTTTCCTCTTTCCTGTCTTCCCCAAGCAGTTCCGAGGCGCCGCAGGCATTAAAGTAACGCAGGCAGGCATACTTGAAACCATGTGCCCGGCGGTACCAGATCAGCATTCTCTCAAACACTAACTTGGAATCACCATAAGCATTGATAGGATCCAAACGGTCACTCTCAACGATAGGAACATGTTGTGGCATCCCATATACTGCTGCCGAAGAGGAAAACACGATACGCCGCACCTCAGCCATAGCCATTGTCTCTAAGAGATTAAGGCCACCGCAGACGTTTATCCTGAATGATCGCCCAGGGTCTATGTTGGAGACACCAATCAACGCCTCAGCGGCAAGGTGCATCACTGCATCTACAGGCTGCTCACTAAGAACCGCGCGCAATATATCGGTATCAAGCAAGTCTCCTAGGACAAACTTCGCATCAGGGTGCACAGCTTCACGGTGACCTGTACTAAGATTATCGAAGGCAATCACTTGATGACCCTGTTCGATCAGCTGCTCAGTCACAACACTCCCGATGAATCCTGCAGCTCCCGTCACCAAAACCCTCATTGAATACTCTCCTTATTTGAAATAATAAAAATGCCGACTACTTCATCTACAACATGGGCGCACAGTTAAACTTGGCGAATGCGAACAATACTGATCAACTCATCCACGACACAACTGTTCCGAAGATATATGACTTCAAATCCATGAGACTCCATGAGCAATCGGAAGCATAATGGCAGGAAACCCCATTGATGCTCAGGCGGATTCACAAAGTTCCAATTTGCAAGTCCAAGCTTCGCGCGATTACTCATTCTCGAAGGTGTCTTGATTGCCATGATTCCCTTAGGCTTGAGAACACTGCGACAGTCCGCAAGTAATTGCCCAAGATCAACTACATGCTCAATGACATGCTTCATCACGAGGCAGTCAATGATACTGGTGGGAATCCCGCTAGAATGCAAGTCAGCTGCACAACGGACATCAAAGCCGTCAGCGCGTAAGCGCTCAGTGTTTTTATTTGAATAATCCATGCCAACTACCTTCCAACCATCTTTTCTCGCAGCACGTAACAGTGCCCCTTCTCCACATCCATAATCCAGAAGTACACCTTTTGAGCTATACTGGTTGATAAGGCTAACAAAACTGCGATGCCGAAATTCATACCAGCCTAATACCGTTAAGGTGCATCTTACCATAGCGTACCTTGCGCTGGCAAGAGAGTTGGCTTTCTTTCTCTGATAGTAAGTATGGTAGTAAGCATCCAAATCAGCCGTGGTCGGCATCGGCTCCGACCATTATAGACCACATTTACTGCATTCAAGAACATGGTAACTAGTGTTCGTAAATTGCAATCTAGGCTTGCCAAGATTGACAATTTCCTTCGAGCCACAAGCGATGCATTCTGTCATGGGGCCAAAAACAGATTGTGTCAAATGGGGTAACCTTGACGGCATCAACAATCTTAATCTGTCCGCATACCTAACCATGTCCTTAACGGTCATATATTCGGATGCGTGTTACTTTATTCATCGTATATCGTTTTGAATCCGTTCAATCACTGGTTGAGCTGGAAATTGAGCATCACATGGTAGATTGTAGCGCGACCCCGCCAGTACATTGCTTCATCCAAGATTACCCAATCACAAACGTCCACAGGCCCCAGGCTCCCAATTGCTTCACCTAGCGCTGACTGCTGAGTTTCCTAAATTCAAAGATACCGCAGCCATAGTAGCAGCCAAAAGCCCCCACATCATCAGAAGAGGCAATTATTACATTTTCATTAAGGTCACCATTGTCATCCACGTAGGAAAAACCAATCAATTCAAAACGATCTTTTGCCATTTCTAGTATTGTCTTGATCGAGAAGACCCTATGGCTGTTGAAATCAATGCGGTCCGGTCCAATGGGAACAGACAGGTAAAGAATTCCATTCGGTTGGAGAATCTTGTGAAAATTATCAAATCCTCGCATATGTCCATCAATATCTATTGGATCTCCATAACGCCCCAAGCCAAAATGCTCCAGCGCATGCAAACATGATAGGGAGTCACAATAGTCTATCAGGTCAATTGCCGGGTTCATTAGATCACTCTGCTTGAAGGTAACATTTTGAATTTGTGCATCTAAGGGTCTAATGTCGAGCACTTCGATGGCGCGGAAGACTGCTACATGAGAAACAAAACCATCAATACGGGAGCCGATATCTACATGCTTGAAGGGTTGCCGCTTGAATATCTTTCTCGCAACAAGCAAGTCCTGATGGAAATAGTGGCCTGATGCAATGCCGCCAGCAGAATATCGGTCATCAATAGCTGGCATCGTGAGCTTTAACTTGCACTTAGAGCCGACTGCTTTATTCTGCAACCTGAGGATATGGTACTCCTTGATTACATATGGCAGTCGATGAAGTGCTCGAACGAACTTTCTCAAATCAATTCCAAAGGCTGCTTGCCAAGTATATATGGGCTCAGCTATCTTTCTCAGGCCTTTATAGTATCGAAGAATCTTCTCCACAGATTTAATCCAATCATCCCGATGCGTGACAAGAATACTGAAATGCTCGGCGTCTAACGAGCCAATCCCCGAAGCGCACGAAACTCCTCGTACAAAGACGGATGATCCTTCTCAGAGCAAAGAGAATAGAAATGCTTTCGCCGAATCTCTCCAGTGGTGATTATTATATTTCTGAGAATATGAGAAGGCATAAAAAAGAGAACGCCCTTCAAAAGCCATGTAAACGGCTTTAAAGATGTCTGGGGCAGAAGCGCATAAAAAGCTTGCTTATCTCGCTTAATTAAACAGCTAAGTGCTAGTTTTAAACTTTGTTGGAGCATGATTTTATCCTTCTGATACAGTGCGGCCTCAGCATCGGTCATATCAGAAAATACCTCTTCCAGCAATTTTATTTTATTAATATAGAGATTCCATTGGTTTTCCCACGTGCCAACACCACCCGTATTGATGCCAACGATGACCAGATCTTTGTTGAAATGACCGAATTTGAAGCCGGCCTTGCACATTCGCAAATACAGAGGTCTGTCTTCCCCATATCTTCCACGTGTACCGTCGGGGAATCTTAACCCGGCATCAAAGACGCTCCGTCGATACATTAACGTATTCGGGTTGACGGAGAATTCAAGAAAATACCGAAACATGTCACTAGAATAGGACACGTAATCCTGTCTCAGTCGAAGCAATCTATCAGGGGCTTCCGAGTAATAAGCTAATGGGTTGCAGAAAATAGCATCGTATTCTGCATGCGATTCCAAGAATTCCACCTGCAGCTCGACGTTCTTGGCTAAGTACATGTCATCCGCATCCAAAAACGTCACGTATTCACCTCGACTCTCCAGGATACCCCTATTCCGGGCACCACCAAGCCCTCGGTTGTCTTGATAAATGTGCCGTGTGTGCGGGTCCGAAAATACTCTAACAATATCCGCCGTATGATCTGTGGAACCGTCGTTCACTACCACGATCTCCATATTCTGATATGTTTGGCGTAACAAACTCTGCAGTGAGCGCCTGATGAATCTCTCTGCGTTATATGCTGGCATGATCACGGAAACTAAAGGAAACATAGACTCCCTCACTTTGAAGCAAATAGAATCTGTTTCTCGGGGAAGATGTTACACCGAAAACCTGCTTCCCTCAGGATCCCTGCTAGAGCCTCTGCATTTCCATTCGAATGGTATTCCAAAATGATAGACCTGATCCTGTCGAAGTCCTCCCTATCGACTTGCTCGAAGATCTCGTATTCTGCACCCTCGCAATCAATCTTCAGACAATTACACATCTGAATGTTATTGTCTTTGAGCAATTGATGAAGCGTCACAGCCTGTACCATCCTGGACTGCACACCATTTTTTAATTCACCACACTCCTCCAACCAGCCAGGGAGACTGGGGAACTTGGTTGCCCCCCATTCAACTCCCCGTTTGAAAAACAGTTGCATCAAGCCCGTT
This sequence comes from Candidatus Aminicenans sakinawicola JGI OTU-1, assembly GCA_000493965.1. Lineage (GTDB taxonomy): Bacteria > Acidobacteriota > Aminicenantia > Aminicenantales > Aminicenantaceae > Aminicenans > Aminicenans sakinawicola. The sequence goes on along the minus strand of AWNV01000029.1, from coordinate 18,839 downwards.
GTGCCACCAACGGCAAGATTGCAAGCGTGTACTTTCTTTCCACATTCATTCAGGTCAACGTTCTTCAGTAGCACAGCAAAATTCTCTTGTAGAGGTTCATATGCAAAGACGGAAGCCCCCCGCAATGCGGCAAATAGTGCAAATACCCCGATGTTGGAACCGAGATCGCAAACGACATCATCTTTACCTATCCCATCCAGGGCCCAATCGTAATTTCTATGAATCAATATCTCGTCAAGGACCTCAAAGTCCGATGATGACCCTCGCAAGGCAAGCTTCAAACCATTCTTGAGCTTGACAATGTATTCTTTCCCAACAGGCAATAAACGTAGTTTATCCAGGATTCTTAACCATATACCGGGCTGGCGATATACCCTAAAAAGGGCAAACGTGTGAGATACCTTGTTCATATGCAATTGGCCCCCGATGCTACAAAATTCATTGCAATGTGCTGCCACTTTCTCTCTAACTCAAACCAAGTGCTCGAGAATCCATTGTCAGGCACTCGGGTAATTCTCAGTCCCGCTGATTCTCAAAGTGATGATCCCACAAACATCAGTGCTATCAATTCGCGCTATCCTCCTGCTCGAGGCATAAAGGCTGCTTACACACTTTCGAAATCCCACTTTGCTTAATAGGGATCTCGGCATGTAACATAGGCCTTGCGAGTACCAAGGCCAAAAGGATTGAATGGGTAAAATCCCTAAATGGATCAATCCCAGTAGCCATGTAGATTACCCACGAGCATAGGTATGCCGTAACCACACCTATATACAAGACAGAAATATGGTCGCTCCCTCTTTGCCTGCGCAACTCACCTTTCACGGATTTGGTGACTAGCCAGAGGAATACAACAACGCTCAGAACCCCCCCCCAGCCCCCAATCATCAAGACAGACAATACAACATTATGAGGATCCGGGTTCTCAAGACCAACGGGACTCGGGGGTGAAACTAGTGTGTAGAAATTGAAGCCCACTCCTAATGGATTGGATAGAGCAATTTCGCCGTAATGTTGCCATATATACAATCTCATTTGTTGTTGACTAAATCGGGCAATAAACACATCGCGAATCTCTGGGGGAGCCAAAACCATCGCGGTGCCCAAGAGTAAGGGAACCACCATTATCAAAAATGGAAAAAAGGCAAGCGCATTTTTTCTATTTCCAAGGTAAGTTAATGTTAATAAACCTCCAAACCAGAATACAATGGGGACCAAAATCAACGTCGTCCTGACTGCTGTCCAATACAAAATAATAAGTAGGCTCATGCAGAAGAGCAATTTCACAAACCCCGCCATTAACTTTCCACAGTAGAAGTTGTGAAGAGCCATAACCCAAACAAAGGAAAGCGCTACAACACAGGAGTACACTACTAGCCAAGGATTCCAAGTAAGCCCTTGAAACGTGTTACTTGCAGATACCAACGCCAGTTGCCCTTCCTCAGAAACCCCTGGCGCGCTTGATATGAAAGCAGGTAATATAGATGGATAAAAACGCCACGCTATTCCGGCTACCAATGTGACCATAATAGGTAAGTATAGTGCCCGCGCCAGCCATTGATAGAACTTGGCATCATCCTTTATTGTCCTATAGACAACCCATGCTAGCAATATACACACAAGCATCTTCACCAGGCGTGACCACCCTTGAATATCAAACGCCATACCATATTCTGCGAACGAAAGTAACGTCGCCATGAAAGTGAACACGAGGAAAAGCGCCAATAGATGAAACGGGTTTTGAACAACTTTGACGTGCTTGCCCCATTTAGATTTTCCTCGGCTAGAAAAGAGGTGGCTAGCTAGCCAAAGGACAACAACAATTGTGAAAATAAAGTCTGATCTAGTTAGAACTGCTGACAGGTTTAGTTTGGCGCCAGTGACGATTGGCTGATAGTAAACCAGTGCAGCTGTTCCTATAATAATCAATAGTTTGATGATCTTCGACATCACAATTCGCTTTTCTCTTAGCACCCCTCATGATTAGAAATGATCATCCTCAACTATTTCCATTCCTCGCATTTATTGCTGTACATTTACAGAGTGGCGGGCAGTGGCTAATCCCAAATCCTTAAAAGAGAATGAAGGCTGGATGTTTTGACGGTAAAATTCTGAATGCGATTAGGGAACACAGTGGTGCAGTTCAAGTTATCTTATTTGTACTTCTTTTATAAGCATGTCGCATGATTTAAATTCTAAACTAATTATAACTGGTTCAATTAAATGGTAAAGGTTGATCTTAAAAATAATTGCATCACTTTTATTTTCGAATTGCTTTATCACATCATTATTTGATAATTCTTTATGATATAAACATTCTTCTTTAAAGTTGTTAATTGCTAGCCTAACAGATAATTTGTCATTTCTATTATTATTAAAAATTAGGATAACTTCACCGATTTCAGATAAATCAAACGGTATTGCTAATATGGGATTAATTCCTCCAATTTCGAATGTCCCACTCACATAACCAAGGCTTTTCAATAGCTCGATTCGTTGCTGTTGGGAAGGTGTTAATGGTTTAGTTTTTAAATGGAGAAAATCAAATCCATTTTCTTCTTTTACAATTACATAACCTCCGGAAACTAGTTCCTTCAACTTATTTGGTTTTAATATGATGTTAGGGTAAGAATAACACAAAATAATAATATTATAGACAAAAACAATTATTATAATTATTTTTTTTGGACTAATTAATAATTTGTTCATTTGATTTCTGACAATTGACGATAATCATAAAGAAGGTTTGTTCTTTTTTTTAATTCTAAAAATAATTCCTCAGCTATTTGTCGAAATCGATTTATCTTCAACCTTAGCAAATCATTCTTTTCTTCAGGATCTAATTCCAAATTAAAAAGCCTTGATTCCTTTGTTGTCGTATCATAAATTAATTTATACCCATCGGACCTTATAATGCTTTTAGATTCATGACAATCTAAAGCTTCAGGAAGAAATTTTTTTAGGTCTGAATCTAAAAATATCGCTTCTGATAATGCATAAGATTTATTCTCTAAGTTTTCTGGTACAGTTATAAATCTCATTAGAGAGGAAGTTGATAGGTTGAGAGATTTAATGTATTCTTGATCAAATCCCAACAAATCCAATATCGTAGGAAAGATGCTACTATTTTCAACATAGCGGGAAATCGTAATCGGAGTTTTCCCAAATGAGTACAATAAAAGTGGTACCTTCATTGTTTCAATATAGGGAGACCGACCATGGTGATAATACCCATTTTCATGAGGGAATTCTTCACCATGATCTGCTGTAAAAAAAATAATATCCTTTTTTTTGTCAAATATTTGATCTGAACAATTAAATAAATAATTAAATAAGCGCCCATATTGTTTATCAATGTCCTCAATTTCCTTTTTATAAAGAAGAAACTCGATTTCCGAAGTCCGAATATTCGGTGGCAGCTTGCCTATGTTTTTTTGGGATTCTATAAACATTTCAAAGTCCGATTTAGACAAGCGTTCTTTATATTTCTCTAGATATTTCTCCTGGATATTCAATATTTCATTTGGGACATATGGACCGTGAGGATCGAAAATATGAAGAAGGATAAAATACTGAGAATATTTGTTGTTATTTAAAAATTGTATAACTTGATCGATCGTTTCTTTCCCTTTCCAATCACAACTTACTGATATCTCTATAAAATCCCCAACATAAGGAACAAGGTTTTCATATACAAAGGCTGCCGAATGATAGCCTAAGGAACACAGATATTCAGGCAACATAATGATATCTTTTTTTAATTCATTGCGCCGATGTCGATTAAATAAATTATGTCGATTAGGATATAGACCGGATAAAATGCTTGGTATTGAGGGATTTGTATGTCCAGCTTGAGATATAGCATTTTTAAAATTAATACAGCGAGAAGCAAAAAGGTCAAGGTTGGGAGTAGAAATATCATGGGCGCCATTATAGCCAAGGCAGTCGCTGCGTAATGCATCGTTAATAATTAGAATAATATTTGGAATTTTTTTAGTATTAATAATTGAAAGAGATGTTTTTTCTAAACTCAAACAAGAATAAAAATTAAATGAAATTAATATCAAAATAAAAAATGAAATAATTATTGGCCATTTTATTAAAAAAATAGATGGGGTTTCTTTTTCTTTCTTTGCTTGAAAAATCGTTCTGATTTTACTTTTTTTTAACATTAACATTAAATTAATTCTTTTGGGAACATAGTAATTCAAAAGTCTAAGTTTTGGTTACCATGTTTTATGAGTTGACGCAGGCTTTGAGTTCGTTTTTACTCGTTCACTACCATAGTAACGTTTCTTCCGTTTATTATAAATAAGCAATTGTCTTCCGATATAATTCCTTTACTTGTCGTGCACGGATTGGCCCAATCATCCTGCAAAGGCAGGGATGTACCTTTATCTTTTCCGGAATCACCCAAGGTAATTTTTGCTTATATAATCCATTCAACCCCAACCTCATTTCAATTATGCTGAATTTGTTATATCCAATAACGAACAAATACGGTTATTGTGAACTGAAGGAACATAGCATAAGAAGTTTAAGAAATCCGGAAATATTCCAGTTACGGTTTTACTATTTCCCGACACTTTCTTCAAACCTTCTTTACCTAAATGGATAAATTCATATCCTCTCTTTGCTCTGAGAAAATTAAAAAGATCTTCTGGCTCATAACCGAAATCTTTTGTCCAGTCACGATACACCTCTAAAAATAAAATGGGCGGGAAATCTCTTTTTAAAACTGACTTGGCACCTCGAAGTACTAAAAGTTCTGCCCCTTCTACATCACACTTAATAAAAGATATATCTCCTACATTGTGTTCTACTACATAAGTATCTAATGTAACTGCCCGAACTTTTTCATAGGTATTTATCCCTTCTTTGGATACTTTATCCGCCCAAGATGCAACATTATGTTTTACTATAGAAGCCTGCGAAAAATCAGAACCGGGAACAAACATGGGAGTAAATCCATTTTTATCACTAAGAGCACATTGATTTAAAAATATCTTTGAAGGCAACAGATTTTGTTTAATATTGATTTCCAGTTGAGAAAACATATCAGGAATAGGTTCAAAAACATGCACTCTACCATTTGTTCCCACTAAGGAAGAAAGCAAACATGTAAATTGTCCCACATTTGCACCTATATCAAACACGATATCCCCTGGATGGATGAGACGGCGTAATGTCATAACTTCTTTAGCATTGGGGCGATGAAAAGTACGCAGGGCCAATTCAAATAACCAAGGTTTTTTAATAAGCCATCTTCGCACAGCAATTTTTATTGACTGATATATTGCATTCATGAATCTCCTTTATGAATAATCCATTAAATCTTGATCGCCTCGATGAGAAAAGAGATTGCTTTTTCTAAGGCTATCAACAAATCCAGATTTCCATCTGCTATCGTTTGTTTTTGCTGCTAATTCAGAAACATTATCTGCAGGAGTGTAGGCTTCAACTCCACAAAATTTGCAAAAATCTTAGACTGCATACTAGCAATGAGCTGCACTACCCTCCACTCCAATCAGAAAAAGCCAATCCCTGTCCTGTTGCATTTCAACCAAGGATTCAATAGTCCTTTGGGTAGCTTTAGAATTTAGAGAATTGATAATTTGCCGGCGTTCATCAAGATATTTTGATATGTCTTCCATTTCATTTACCTAACTAAGAGATTCTTCCGGCTTTCCTCTCATTAAGAAAATAATCAATAAACTTCTTCAGGCCCGTTTCCAGAGAAATTTTTGGCTGCCACCCAAGAGCTCTTGCTTGAGTAACATCAGCCAAGGTAATATTAGCCTCTCCAGGAAGATCCTCTTTGTAAATGGGAACGGCTAAAACGCCTAGCATCTTTGAGATCTTATTCAGGATTTCATGGATCGAATAATTGATCCCTGAGCCAATATTAAATGTCCTTCCATTTGTGCGCTCATCATGAATACAGATTAGATGAAAGTCATTCACATCATCCACATAAATAAAATCTCTTTTTTTCTCACCCGTTCCATATATGATCGGCTGTTCGCCTTTAAGGAGTTTTACGATAAAAGCGCTCATTACAGGGGGGATTGTCCGACGGTAGTCCTGTGCCGGACCGTAGATGCAGAAATATCGCAAAGCAGTAAAACGTAAACCGTAAAACGTCTCATAGGCTTTAGCAAAATACGCGGAGGACATTTTGCTTATTGCATAAAAACTTTTCGGTTTGATTTCGGGCTCGGGTGTAGGATAGACGGTTGAGCCTTCATAAAGGGCAGAACTTTCAGCATAGATAATTTTTCTCACACTTGCTCGTCTTGAAGCTTCAAAGACATTGACAGTTCCATGAATATTAATGTCTACCGTCTCAACGGGATCATTCTGACAGTCTGTTATGCAATTTTTAGCCGCAAGGTGAAAAACTACGTCCACCCCCCGAAAAAATTTATAGATTTCTTTGTCCCTGATGTCAAATCGATAAAACTCCACACCATCCGGAACATTTTCCCGTAACCCGTAAACTAAATTGTCCAAACCGACAACATGATAACCACTTTGTAAGAGACGAGACGCCAGATTGGAACCGACAAATCCCGCTACCCCAGTAATCAGTATTTTCATACTTACTTCTCCAGTGTTAATGCATACGCATTTGCCTTTTCATAGGCCTCTATTGTATCGATTCCGATAATTGGATCTTCCATTTTGACGGCATATATTTTTTCACCGGCCTGGAGCATCTTAGGAAAAATATGGCAACCAAAGTCGGAGAATTCTCCGTCGGGGATATAATTGAAAACTTTTGGGTTGATATAATAAAAGCCTGCATTGACATAATGACTGTTCACCTCATATGGTTTTGGCTTTTCAACCAGGCGCAAAATCCGGTCATCCGGGTCAAGTTCAACCATCCCACTCTGAGTTACATCCTCCCGCCAATGGACAGCTATTGTAACAACAGAATTTTTTCTTTCATATGAAGCTTTAAGCTTTTGAATCTCCCACCGAGTAAAATTGTCGGAATAAACCAAAAAAAAAGGCTCGTTAAAAAAATCGGCTACTTTTTTTACCGCCCCTGCCGTCCCTAACAACTCCGGCTCATGTGAATAATGAACATGCAATCCAAAAGAGGTGCCATCTCCCACAAAATTTCGAACTTTGTCGGGCATGTAGTGAAGATTAATGATGCACTCCGTCACGCCAGCAGATTTAAGCCATCGTAGAGTCCAACTAATTAGAGGTCGCCCAGCCAATGGAATAAGGCACTTTGGCCGATCTTCTGTCAAAGGACGAAGACGCGTTCCTAAACCAGCAGCTAAGATCATTGCCTTACCAACAGAGTGATGAGTTATGGGTGATGAGTCAGGGGCAATCAAGGGGTCTTTTTCCATTGAACGAAGTTGAAATGGCCACCATTAAGACCAAAGAGATTGTTAACCTGTGCTATGATTTGGGTGATGTCAAAAATGTAACCAAGCTCCTTTGAAATAATCAGTTGAGTTTCCAGCTCACTCAATGAACCACGACTTCTTGAAAGAAATTGAAGGAATTCATTCTTACCTTTGCGGGCCACCACTTAAGCAATATTGCTCGGGATTGAAACTGCCACTCTAGGGATCTGGCTGGTCAGTCAATAGACCTCATGAGAAGGGAAATGCTCTATCAGTTGATCGATTTCTTTAACAAGAGCAACTGCTTTCTGCCAGGCAAGGAGATCAATGATGTTTACTAATTGGATAGGATGGTGGAGAATCTGGCATTCTTTTTTTCCTCCTCTCGCCTGAGGCCTCACACCTCACTCATTTTGACGGGTCGGTTTTCTTTCGCTGATCTATAGACTGCTTCAATCATCCGGTTTGCTTCCAGACCGTCATCACCATTTCCTAATGGTTCACGTTTTTCCCTTATAGCGGCAATAAATTCTTTCCATTCCTCCTGCCAAGAAATGTCAGGGCCGGGAAATTCAATAACATCTTCATCTGGAACGTCCCCACCATAATACGGTAAAACGTTATTGGTTATTTGTTGATTGGACAAATTAGGGTTATTTTCTCTTGAATGAACCGATAACGAATAACGATTAACCAATATCCTTTTTCCAATTCGAAGGATTTCTGTTCCATAACTTCCCCCCAGCCCATCAACAATTAGATACCCTGCTCCCCCAAAAATTTCGAAGGTAAATCGGTTCTTCCACTGAGTCCAGCTTGTATGCATGGATGCGATTTGGCCTTTGGCTGTTTTAAATAGGGCGAAAGCATTATCTTCCACATCCATATTCCAATAATAAGTGGAAATGATGCCTAAGACTTCTTGAAAATCACCGAAAAACCAACGAAACAAATTAACGACATGGACTCCTTGGTCTAATAATTCCCCGCCCCCGCACACCTCTCTGCAGGCACGCCACTCTTTTTCATAGCCTGGCCTACCGCCGTGGCCGTAGTTGCATTTTGTATAATATAACTCACCGATTACGCCTTCTGCTGCTAATTTTTTCGCCTGGGCGATTGCCGGATGATGAAGGTGATTAAAACCCGTTTTTAAAATAATACCATTCTCTTTGCCAGCGGTAACCATCTCTCTGGATTCCTGGGCATTTCTTCCAAGAGGTTTCTCGCACAAAATATGCACCTTTCTACGAGCGGCCTCTAAAGTAATTTCTTTAAGATAGTTATTAGTAGTAGCAGCAATGATCACATCAAGCTTCTCATTTTCTAACATAACCCGCCAGTCTCCATAAGCGTTACCTTTCCCATCAGCATATTCTTCGATTAAGGCTTTACTTTTCTGAATGTCCTTATCAGCGGTGCAGCAGAGAGTACACGACGAGTCTTCTGCAACAACCTTTGCCCGCTTCTTACCAATCAATCCGCAGCCAACAATTCCAATACGTAATTTAGAATTCATATCTCGTCTTTTTCGTCTATCTGGTTCCGGTAAGATAAGAAAGAAAAATACATCTCAGGGGATAGATCTATCTGGTTTGTTTAGTTACTCTTAATCCATCCTTGTTCACTCATCACCGATCACTCATCAACGGTTACTGTTCACTCTTCAATCCTTACTCCTCACTATCTTATTATCTGACTCCATCCGTAAAGTTCGCTAAAACCTTTGTGCCTTCAAAATCAAATCGATATCGCATTTCCCGGAGACCCAATTCCGCCATTTTATCTTTAAATCTACCATGTTTATTCTCTACATAAAAAAGGAAAAATCCCCCCCCGCCGGCACCGGAGATTTTACCTCCAAGGGCACCGTTTTCCTTTGCAATTTCATAAATTTCATCAAAGCATTTATTTGACATCTTATTTGAGATTTGCTTCTTATACTGCCAATGCTTATCAAACATCAAGCCAACATCTGTAATATTACCCCTTTCTACTGCCTCCAATATCTTATAGCCAAGATCCTTTATGTGGTGCATGCTTTCAATGACATTCTCTTTTTCTTCTTTCGCTCCGCTGCTCTGTTCGGAGAGGATATCGCTAGCATTTCTTGATGTATTGGTATAAAACATAAACATGTTTCTATTTAGATCATCTATCGTACTATCGGTTACTTGTGCACCTCTCACGTGGACTGTTCCATCCATATCAATATCGAGCACTGTTAGACCCCCAAAGGCAGCCATATATTGATCCTGCTTACCAATGGGTTTTCCAAGCCTGTTAATTTCCAAATCACATGCCATCTCTGCAAGTGTCTGAAGAGCAACATCATTTCTTTTCATACTATTGAGAGCCTTAAGTAACCCCACAGCATAACAGCTTGAAGAGCCAAGCCCTGTACCCGCAGGAATATCTGCCATTGAGACAATCTCAATGGCATTCTTAACTCCTATTATTTTTAAGGCTTCTCTGGCGATATCATGCTGCAATTCATCCCTGTTATTCACCTTTTCAGTCTTCGAATATTTTAATCTAATAAAATCATCAACAATTGGTCTGTTCAGATTGATATACATGTATTTATTGATTCCGGCCGCAAAAATAAATCCACCATATTTTGAATAGTAAGTGGGCAGATCCGTTCCCCCACCCCCCAGAGTAATTCGAAAAGGCGTCCGAGTTATTATCATTTAATACCTCCGGTATTAGATATTGGTGCGTTTTCCGATGATCCTGGCCGCCCATTCCGAAGGAAGGCGGCCTCCTTCCAGAGCGAAGCGACGCTAGGCATGTTCCTTGTATCTTAGCGGCTGGATTGAGTCAAGTTATTGATCGTTTTTCTCATCGATTCTCCTTTTAGGGTGATTTTGTAGGCATTGTGAACCAAGCGGTCTAGTATGGCATCGGCTAAGGTATTGATCGAAGAACTGATCTTTTTACCAAGCTGAATAGCTCTCTTTTTTAATGTTATAAAATTAGAATCATTTACCCAATATTGAGAGCGACAGATGCTACAGCAGCCTCTGATTGTTCAATGAGACGATAGTTTTTTTTCTGTTATAATTTTCTCAATCACATCAGGGCCTTGATTAGTATAATCCACATTTCTTTCTAAACTTCCAAATCTTCAAATGAAAATTTATCTTTATCCATCACTTTTCAATCAACTATGAGCTAAGAACTAAAAACACATAGTGATAGAGTTAGATAAGATCTTTAATGAGGGGCTTGATGGTGAACGGATCTAAACGACGGATTGTGTAAAGTGGTGTAGCGTTCAGCTTTTCATCCTTACCTACCCACTCACGCCAGGGGTCGTATGGAGCGGAAATTAATTTTCCGGTTAACTTTCCAGATTTTTCCGATGCTAAAAAAACAGCTAGACTTGCGGCAATTTCTGGTGAGATAGCACCAACACCAGTCTCACGGGCTTGTTTGATTTTATCGAAAAGACCTCCTGCACGAATTCCTGCTGCCAATACTTCGTCCTGAAGTCGGGTGTCGACCAAACCTGGGGCAATAACGTTGACTTGAATGTTGAATGGTTTAAGTTCCTCTGCAAGTGTATCTGCTAAACGAGCAACCCCTGCCTTAGTGGCTGCATAGGAAGAAAAATTCGGCAAGGGGGCCGTGGCACCGCCGCCACCTAACAGAATAATCTTACCCTGCTTACGGTCAATAAAGTGCGCCAGAAGCGCACGACACAGATAAAGTGGACCGAAGAGATTGACTTCTGCGGCCTGAATCCATTCAGCTATGTTAATATTAACAGTCGGACCAATAGGCCCATATATACCTGCAGCATTGATCAGAATATCCACATGGCCAGCCTTGTCTATAGCTGTAGTAATCAGGCGTTGCACTTGATCCAACTTCGAAACATCAGTTGTCACTGGCAGGGATGAGCCGCCCACCTCTTTGCAAGCCTTTGCTACTTCTGCTAGTTCGCGTTCTGAACGTGCCGCCAAGATTAAATTAGCTCCTTCGTGGGCAAAGGTCAGAGCTATAGCACGGCCGATACCACGCCCAGCTCCAGTAATTATAGCAACACGATTCTTCAACAGAGTTTCCATAGTATGCACTCCTTTTTATAAATGACAAGTAGAATAATATCTACACAATTCCCTATCCCAAGTAGACCTTTTTTCTATTACTTGCTACGTACTACAGACTACTTACTCCATACTAAATCATCTCCCAATTCCGAAGTAACGGAACCCAGCTTCGGACATGCGCTGCGGATCGAGGATATTACGTGTATCGAGGAATACATCGTCTTGCATGTTTTTTCGTAATCTATGCAAATCCAAAGAGTTGATGTCTGCCCATTCAGTTAACAGGACTAAAGCACTGCTGTCAATGGCCACCTGGTAAGGGTCTGGGCACATTTCCATGAGGGGCCCATTGCTAACTTCAGACAGGTTGGCAAGTGGATCAAATGCTTTGATTCTGGCACCCTGCCGAATGAGGTCTTTTATAATATCTAAGGAAATAGCCCTGCGTAAAGTACTTGTTGCTGCTTTATAGGTCAATCCCAAAATTCCGATTTGATGTCCTTCCAAAGTTCCCAATAAAGCAACAAGTTTTTTAATAACCACTTTAGCACGATTAGCATTGATTTGCCATATAGCATCCACCAGAGGTGTAGATATATGACAAACAGAACCGAGTTTTTGAAGGGTACGAATTTCACGGCCTAAAGTGCCTCCCGCAAAGCCCAATCCAGGGCTTAGAAAGGCATATTTACCAATCCGGCGATCAAGTTTCATAATCTCTGCAACTTCTAATGCGTTTGCTCCGACTGCCTCACAGAGGCCTGCTATTTCATTGATAAAACTGATCGAAGTTGCCAAGAATGCATTCGATGCATGTTTGGCCATCTCTGCCGAAAGAATATCCGTTATAAAAATAGGGCGGTTGAGGGGTTCGTACAAAGCAGATACACGCTTAGCAATGTTTGGGTCATTACAGCCAATTACAATGCGGTCAGGCTGACGAAAGGTTTCTACTGCTGTTCCCAAGCGGAGGAATTCGGGGATATAGGCTACAGCACCCCCATAAAAAGTTGTCAATTCACGTACAACTTTAGAAAGATTTTCACTCGTTCCCACTGGAACCTGAGACGTGATGCACAATATGAAGTTTTTGCGGATATGTTGTCCAATGTTTTTAGCAATGGAATAGATTGAAGACAGATCAGAGTCATCATTTGTATTTACAGGAGTGTCTGTGCAAATAAAAACGAACTCTGCTTCCTTGAGCCCTTCCGAATAATCGGCAGTGTATCTGAGCCTACTAGCCTCGATATTGCTTTGAATAACCTCAGGCAATACCGGTTCATAAACTGGGGGATGTCCGCCATTCAACATCATTGCTGTTTCTTCATCACAAACGCCTCGCACTTTATTTCCAAGGTCAGCCAAGCACGCTGATACAACAGCACCTTGATGCCAGATTCCTATTACACAAATGTTTGCCATAATTTCTCCTTATGCTGGCAGCTATATACGCTCGATTCAATGCATGAATACAGGCCGAAAAAATTCTACTGTCCTTTTAAGACCATCTTCCAACTTTACCTGTGGTTCCCAACCCAGAACGTGTTTTGCTTTGCGCGCATCGAGACAACTTCTCCTTACTTCCCCAAGCTTCGGCGGCCCGTGAATCTCCTTTACATTCGAGTTGATAATTCTCTTAAGACGATGAAAAATCGTGTTTACCGACGTTCCAACTCCCCATCCCAAATTAAATATATCGTTATTTCCATTGGTTAGAGCAACCAGATTAGCTTGGGCTACATCCTCCACGAAAACATAATCTCGTTCCTGCTCGCCGTCACCATTTATGATCGAAGGAATACCACGCAGCATCTGCCTAGTAAAAATGGAAATGACACCTGCTTCTCCAAATGGGTCTTGGCGAGGGCCGTAGACATTGGGGTACCGAAAGACAGTGTATACCAAACCATAGTTAACTGCAAAAACGGGCAAATAAAGCTCAAAACTGGCCTTGCTTGCTCCATAAGGATCGCGTGGGGCTATAGGGTGTTTCTCGTCCGCAGGAGAGTATTGTAATTCTCCATAGACACAGCCCCCAGTTGAAGAATAGACAAATTTCCGTACACCGCATTTCCGGCTACACTCTAAAAGATTGATTCCACCCCTGATATTCACGTCTGCATAGACTAATGGATCTTCCATTGACGCCCGCACATTGCCTCTAGCAGCCTGATGATTGACTACATCGAATCTCTCCATCATAAACAGATCCAGAAGAGCAGGATCCCGCACATCTGTCTTTAAAAAGTGCGCTCGAGAATTCACATTGTGGCTATGACCAGTTGATAGATCGTCAACCACGACAACTTGGTGACCTTTCTTAATATATGCATCCACAATATGAGATCCAATAAAGCCAGCTCCGCCTGTCACTAATATCTTCACTTCTAATCCCCCCTATTCGTCATGAGACCTATTTTAATGTACCCCTCTCATCTTAAATAATCTGACTTTTATCTCATTTTTATACACAACATTGATCCTGAAGGCAAAGGCTGATATTTTTGAGGATGTTCTCGTATGCCCGGCTCAGTTTAAAGGGGGCAAGTCCCTCGGGTGGAACATTTACCCCGCCCTCGACCAAAGGGATGCGCTGCCTCTTTTGGAAATCCAGCCATTGCTTCCTCGCCCACAGGACAGGATTTATACAAGGTTAAATAAGGAAAATTTCTATCTGTGTATAGACCGTAACCAGTTCTTCGGTATTAAAGTAGACTCGGGCCAAAGCGCCCCACAGACCTTATTCGAGACCAACACGCATCCTACAAAAACCCCTATTCCCAAGGGAATGGAGATCCATATACTGCTTCTCGTCGCAATCATCGCCAAGCCTGCTGGCAGAGCAGAAATAGCGGTACTAAAAAGAGCAGTACCAAAAACTCCATTGATAGGTTTCAAAGGAGTATACTTGGCGGCGAAGAAAAACAGTGCCGCCATTATCACAAGATGGGTACCTATAGTAGCCCATGCGGCACCGTACAGACCATAGTGGGGAATCAAGATTACATTCATCACGACGTTTACAACTGCTCCCGCAGACATGCCCCAGAACAGTTGCTTTTGCTTTTGAAATATAATCAACGCATGAAAGTAAGGCAGATACAAGTACATTATCATCGCCGCCAAGGCGATGATCCGCATCGCAAGAATACTAGGCCCGAAAGAAGCTCCAAAAAACGAGTTGACCAACTGATCGGCCGATACCAATACGAGCATTGTTAAGTAACCACCTATGATAATCATTCCCCCCGTCCAGGAATTCCAGCGCTTTTTAAATGTATCCTTCGTATCGGTCAACATAGAGGAGAAGGACGGGAGAATAGCTACACCTGCCCAAGTGATCGGCACAAGCACAACACCATATGTAGTCTTTACAGCAGCGTTATACCAACCCACCTCAATAATCTTTCCCATATAGCCTAAGATCACCGAATCAATATTCATGTAAATACTGTACATCACCCCTGCCAAACCCAAGGGTATTGCAAGACGAAGAAGTTTCTTCAGAACATTCCAGCGTAGCCGAAAACCAATCTGCCATCCCCGCATACGGAATATTGCCCACATTAAACCTAATGAAAGCAACCCAGATCCTACGTAAGCGAAGCTTACGCCCAGGCCGGATGGAACCACCAAGAGAACCGCTACTACTCCTAAGATCTGTAGGATGGCTTGAATTGCCCTACCGACCGTTTCATATTCCATCCTCTGCCTACCCCTGAAAATAGCGAAGAACAGATTGCACAATTCTATCGAGAATATATAGATAAGCAGCACAAAAATCATGGCCATGATGGTGGTATCGTTGCTCACCAAAAACATCCCCAGCACCCCGATCAGTGTGCCAAGAATCCCAACAATACCTTTTAGCGTCATGATGTCCGAGAAGAGTTCTTCATTCTCTCTCTTCACCGAGAATTCCCTAGTTGCCAAAACAAGTAAGCCCGAATCGAAGATATTGGCAAGTAGGGTGACATACGCAAACGCAAACGCAAACGCACCATACCCTTTGGGGCCAAGATACCGCACCATAATTACTACGGTCGTAACCTTCAGAATTCTCACCACACCATCGGAGAGACTTGCCCAAAGCGTGTTCTTGACTAGTGTTTGTCCCCAACTCTTGTTAGCCCGAAAAAACTTAGGAACAAAGATTAGAGATTTCATTTCAAGACGCCTCAGCCACACAAAGCCTAGCCCTAATGACGCAAACGAAGACCTGCCTGGCCATAAGAATAGCCGCCAATGATCCAAGACTTGGGCTTTAGGGCAACGAAAAAGTAGTTAGCGCGCCATGCATCATCAGTGTTACGAATGTTGCCATTGCCAACGCAGTCGAACATACAAGTCTTTAGCATAAAGGTATAACTTCAAGCCCCAATAAGACCATAAGGTTTGTATACGACGGTCTCTCAAGTATTCCTGCAGCTCCTCATGTTTTAAGAACTTGCATGCATCACGGAGTACCCGTCCTTGAGTGACCAGATGCACATTAGACAATGGTGGGTTGTTCATTATACTAGCTGATAGCGAGAGAAACTTTTCGTCCAATTGGCTTGAGCGCTGGCTTCCTCTACGCTCAATATCCCAAGCCGTTTCTCCTGGATGTAATAACCTTAAAAGAATATCTTTTTTCCACAATGCCACTGTAATACAAACACGGTATCTTTGGCCCCTTGGAATTTCACCAATCTCTTGGCTTTTATCCTTTACCATTGCAAAAGGATGACTGGCAATTAGTTTAAGGTAACCAGCTTTTTGGTTTTGGGCCAATCTGATCAGGTTGCCAAGCCGGGCTGTGTTAACTGGAGCAGAAAGAACCCGATCTTCAATCCAAAGGATTAGCCAATCCTGTTTAACTTGTTCTAACATTTTCAGCAAGTTGGAGGTATAATCTACATCCGGCCCTACCAAGACTGGACGAACCCGAGGGTCAGGAAAACATAAGCAGTTCGATCCCAAATAAACTGGATACGGACAATCCGGCCAATACTTAAAGAAACAGGAGAAGAACGGATACCACAGATCCTGGTAGGCGTCACAAGAAACTACCAAGATAGCCAGATCTGACTCTTTCGAACCAGCCTTTAAATCAGCACTCATACTTCTTGTGTCAGCCAATGTTCCAGCCCATCTTTAGGAAGTCTTGCCTTCTTTTCTTGGATGCTCCCAGAATCAGTGATCACTAAAGCCGAATCGCACATGAGCGCCAGAAAATTGAGGTATCCAAGCGGCTCTAGAATGATCAAATTTCCATTCTCCGCCTTGCCTCATCCATCCTCCATTCTTCTGCACGTACGAGAATGAACAATGAGCACGACTCGCACCTCCTAATGATGACCCTAACTTATTTGGAGGCCCTGCAGTTCTCGAGGACATTGACTGTGCCTCCGATATTGATATCGTATGTTTCTTTGGGATTTTGATAGCCTTCCCTGACCAGAGGCTGCGCAGCCAAATGGAAGACGAATTCGGGCTAATATTCTTTGAAGACTTTCTGGAGTTTGCTGTGATCGCGGATATCTTCTCTGATATCTATCATCGAGCGTGAGAGATGAGATAGAACGAAATTGTCCATTTGAGTGTAGGGACCTAGCGCATAGCCTATGACTTCGGCTCCTAACTCTTTCAACAAGAGAGACAGCTAGGACACTTTTAAGCATGTGTGCCCGGTAATCATAATACGCTTGTTTTTATAGCACTTTCTCAGGACAGTTTCGGCTTTGCTCATTTTATTGCAAGATTTTCCAGGGCGAATTGCCTTTATTCAACAAGTTTAAGTACAATCCAATTCCATCGAACATTAATTTTTTCTCTACTCATTCTTCAAGTACCATTCAATTTTTTTCTTATGTCCTCATCAAATGGCATCTTTGCCCTGAATCCGAATTCAATTTCCGCTTTTGGTGTATTCAGCATCCTCCTAGGTTGTCCGTCGGGCTTGCTTGAGTCCCAGATAATTTCGCCATTAAATTGGCAAGTCTTGCGATAAGTTGTATTAAATTTTTTATACTTATCTTAAATCCTGCGTCGATATTGACCGATTCGGGTTTATCATATTTTTCCGTTGCTCGTATTATTGCTTCCACAACATCCTCAACATAAATGAACTCCCTGGAGGCTTTTCCGCTACCCCACGCAATAATCGGCTGATCCGGTTTATCTGGTTTCTTCTGCTCTTGCATTCTTTGGAGGGCGGATTCTTTGCCACTCATGGCGTCGACGATTTTTTTGATAAGGGCCGGGATAACGAGCGAGGTGTTCGGGTTGAAGTTATCTCCGGAACCAAAGAGATTAACAGGCATTAGGAATATGGAATTGAATCCGTATTGCCGACGGTAAGCCTGGGATTGAACAAGGGGCATTTTTTTTGCCAGACCATAAGGAGCATTTGTTTCTTCGGGGTAACCATTCCAAAGATCATCTTCTTTAAAAGGAACCAGCGTGAATTTGGGATAACAGCAGATTGTTCCAAGGGCAACAAATTTCTCTATGCCTCTTAGATATGCTTCATGCATTATCTGAATTCCCATTATGGCATTGTCATAAAAGAATCTACCAGGGTTTCCCCTATTTGCACCTATCCCTCCAACTACTGCAGCAAGGTGAATGACAATTTCAGGCCGGTTACTGTAATTCTTTTATTACTTAAATACATCTTTACCTTCTTAGACTCGCCAGTCCAATCCATTTTTTTGAAGGATTCTTTTGCCCTTTCCAGGTGAAGGAAGTCCTACAAGTTCTAAATCAAAATCAACCATTATCTTAACCAGGTCTTTAAATGAAATCTTTGGAGACCAATTTAATATGCTCTTAGCTTTAGAGAAATCTGCCCTTAAATTTTCGACTTCTGTTGGACGAAAATATATAGGATCAATTTCAATATACTCTTCCCAATCTAAATCGAGGTAAGCAAATGCTTCTTCTAAAAATTCTTTTACCGAATGAGTCTCTCCTGTACCAATGACAAAATCATCCGGCTCATCTTGCTGTAGCATAAGCCACATTGCCTCAACAAATTCAGGAACATATCCCCAGTCTCTTTTTGCTCCTATGTTGCCAAGATATATTTTCTTCTCTTTCTTAGCAATTATATTTGCTAATCCTCTTGTGATCTTTCGAGTAACAAATGTCTCGCCCCTCCGTGGTGATTCATGGTTAAACAATATACCATTGCATCCAAAGAGGTCGTATGCTTCACGATAATTTTTCACAATCCAGAACGCATACTGTTTTGCTACTCCATAAGGAGAACGTGGATAAAAGGGCGTGTTTTCTGTCTGGGGAACTTCCTGCACTTTACCATAAAGTTCACTGGTTGAAGCTTGATAAAATTTTGTTTTAATTCCCATTTCCTTAATAGCATCCAAAAATCTTAAAACCCCAATGCCATCCACTTCCGCAGTAT
>AWNV01000028.1 GCA_000493965.1 Candidatus Aminicenans sakinawicola JGI OTU-1 | reverse complement strand
TAATGCTTTTTTGCCTTCATCCACGAAGATCCGTGTCTAATATTTTATTTCTATTGCAATATATTGCATAAAATATTACAATAGTAATGAAATATATGACTAAGCTAAAATGGAAAAAAATAAACTGAAGCAGTTAATAATTGAGCACAAAGAGCGGTTTTTGTCCTCTGAAAATTTAGTAAAGCGAGAAACACAGGAGATTATTAAATCTTACATAAAACAAAAAGAAGTAATTATTATCACAGGCGTTAGACGCTCTGGAAAATCTTCACTAATGAGATTAATCAGTAATGATATGGTAAAGGAATATGATGTTCCACTTGACAACATACTATATTTGAATTTTGAAGATGAAAGGTTCATTGATTTTTCACATAATGATTTTGAACCCCTTTATGAAACCTTTATAGAACTCTATCATCCGCAGGGTAAAAAATATATTTTTCTTGATGAGATTCAGAACATCAAAGGCTGGGAAAGATGGGTAAATAGACTTTATGAATTTGAAGATATAAAAATATTCATCACAGGTTCAAATGCTACACTCCTAAGTTCAGAAATCGCAACCGCGCTCACAGGAAGAAACCGTCAATTAACCTGTTATCCTTTCTCTTTCAGGGAGTTCCTAACTTTAAGGGGCTATAAATTTAATCAGAAGGATGTTTATTTACGAGAAAAAAAGGTTAGAATAAAAAATTTGTTTAAAGAATATATTGAATTAGGAGGATTTCCTGAGGTCTTAAAAAATAAAGATAATACTCTTCTTGAACAGTATCTTAAAGATATAGTTTATAGAGATATTATTGCCCGATACAATATAAGAAATGTTAAAGAGATAAGAGAGTTGATTCTATTTTTGTCCTCAAACATTGGCACAACACATAGCTACAAGAATCTTAAGGAATTGATAGAGGTAAAAAGTTTAAATACTGTAAAAAACTACATTGAGTATCTGGAAAACGTCTATCTGTTTTTTTGTATTGACCTATTCGATTTTTCAATAAAAAGACAGATCTACAATCCATCAAAGATTTACTCAATTGACTCTGCCCTGAGCAGGTCTGTTGCTTTTAGATTCTCACAAGATTCAGGACATATTTACGAAAATTTTGTTTTTGTAGAGCTTTTACGCAGAAACAAAGAAATATTTTATTGGAAATCTAAAAGGGGAAAAGAGGTAGATTTTTTAATAAAGAGAGGATTAAAAATAGAAGAGGCCGTTCAGGTTTCAATTACACTTGCAGAATATAAAACAAAACAGAGAGAGGTAGATGGATTACTAGATGCAAGTAAAGAGCTGAATGTGAAGAATCTTCTTATAATAACTGAGGATGAAGAAGGGGAAGAAAAAATAGGTAAAACAAAAATTAAAGTCATTCCTCTATGGAAGTGGCTTCTGCTGGAGTAGATTGTATGTACCCCTTAGCCTATGAATATTCTCACAATGCCAAAAATTATGGGAAGAATGGGGACATGAGGTTTGCAGGTGGTTTCTCTCTTTACTCTTCACTCGGGGCCGCGGCAATCTCATCCTGTTATATTGTTTTAATATTCCATCTCACGTCTTACATATTTGTATATTTCTGCTTACCGATTTACTGAAATCAATACTCACATCACTAATCAGAGGTAAAAAGGAAAAAGATGCAGAGAAAGATTGTGATTCGGTACTTTTGATTTTTAATAAGATTTATTGTTTAATTATACAGAAATTAAAGATTCAAAGATGAAGAAAGAAAACCTGATAACAGCTCTTAAAGAAATCATGGAGAAAGAGACGGAAATTCTATTTGCTTACCTTTATGGTTCTTATGCGCTCAATACCATTCACCCTAAGAGTGATATTGATGTAGCTGTCTATTTTAAGCCTTCGGATATAAAAGGCTACATTCAAAAAGAGAAAGAGCTAACCGCTGCTTTAATAACTAAACTCCACAACGACAGCGTGGATCTCAGGATACTGAATACACTGCCTTTTTTATTAAAGTATAAAGTAATAAAGGAAGGAATACCCATTTTAATAAAAGATGAATCAGAGAGAATTGATTTTGAGACCATGGTAATGAATCGATTTTTTGAATTAAAACCTTATCTTGATGAGTATAACCGAATGCTTCTCCAAAGAATAAAGGCGGGTGTCTAAATGAAGAAGAAAGATCTTGTCAGGAAAGATCGGATAATCGAATATCTTGATAATATTGAAAGACAGATAGAGGATATCAAATCTATTCCCGTTACAAGCAAAGACTTTTTCCTCGATCAAAAAAACTCAATTCAGATAAAGGCAATAAAATACAGTTTAGCTTGTGCCATTCAGGATATAGCCCGAATCTGCATTCATATTGCTTCTGCGCTTTCCCTCTGGAAAGTAAGAGAAAGTGAGGCGGAAGCTATCTCGGCTCTATCCGATGAAGGTATACTTCCAAAAAAGCTTGCTGAGAAGATAAAAGGAATGCCCGCCTTCAGAAACAGGATAATTCATGATTATTTACCAAATGAGTTTGATGCAGCAAAACTCTTTGATAACCTCCAAAGCCTGAATGATTTTAAGGAGTTCTCAAAATATATTATTGAATGGATGTCCTGATTGCTGGAATCCTGAGCCTTATGATTTCTCCGCCCAGATCCGAGTCAAATGTTTTAATCTTTTATCCGCGTTCTCCTTATGGAGTAGCAAAACAATTAAGATTCTTGTAGAAGTTGATCATCGCTATTACCGTCCAACTGAAGTTGGGTTTCTAATGGGTGATTATTCAAAAGCAAAAAGAGAACTTGGCTGGCAACCGAAAGTGAAGTTTGAAGAATTGGTAAAAATAATGGCCAAAGCTGATTGGGGAATTGAGCTAGCAAAAAAACAGCTAATAGAAGCCAAGAGGGAACGAATAGCAGAAAGAGCAAAAAACGCAGAAAAAAATTATAAAAAAGGCAAAGTAAAGTCAGGTACAGTCAAAGAGTTATTTAAGTATCTAGAAAGTGATTAAAATCACTTGGGATCAATCTTTCAAGCGTTTTTATAATAAGAAAATAAAAAACAATAAAAACCTGAAAAAGAAAAGCACCTGCCTTTTTGACTTCTCAATGAGAAGGTGGTAAATTCTACAAAGAAATGGGTGCTACGGAAAATAAAATTGTCCTTTAATAAACTGATCCGAGCACATCCTAAACAGACGAAAGGCTAAAATGCTAAAAGAAAGATTTAAAGAACTGGAGGACAAACTTTTAGCAGAAGTCAAATCTTTTTATGGAGACAGGCTCGTCTCTTTCGTTGTCTTCGGTTCGGTTGCCAGGGAAACCTATCGATTTGATTCTGACATAGATGTACTGATAATTGCAGAAGGACTTCCTAATGGAAGAATGAAGAGAGTAGCTCAATTCTTGACTATTGAAGACAGGATTGAATCCTTTTTAAAATCCCTCCAAAAGGAAGGAATAAATACCTGCATTTCCACTGTTTTTAAGACTCCAGAAGAAGCCGAGATGGGAAGCCCTCTCTTCCTTGATATGGTAGAGGACGCCAGTATTCTTTTTGACAGTAATGGATTCTTCTCAAAAAGACTGGTAAGGCTTCGAAACAGATTAAGAGAACTGGGCTCAAAGAGGGTATGGAGGGGAAATGCCTGGTACTGGGTTCTAAAACCAGACTATAAACCTGGTGAGGTCATCGAATTATGACTAACAAGACTCTTGCCCACAGTTATATGAGAAAGGCAGTGGATCGGCTTGATGTTCTTGACTTGCTTTTTAAAAAAAATGCATTTTCTGATGTAATAAGAGAAGCACAGGAGATAGTGGAACTATCTCTTAAAGGTATGCTGCGCTTTGTAGGGGTGGAACCACCGAAGTTTCATGATGTTGGCGGCCTGCTGCTTGAGCATAAAGATAAATATCCCCTGCATATATCCAGACATCTGGAGAGGCTTGCTGCTATCTCAAAAAAACTCAGGAAAGAAAGGGAACTGGCCTTTTATGGCGACATTGATTTCATACCCACTGAAGAGTATACAGATGAAGACGCAAGTGAAGCAATAGAAGATGCCAGGTTTGTGGTAGATACAGCAAAGAACTTGATATATAGCTGAGAAAAAGGGGACACAATACTCAATAAGCCCTGAAGGCGAAAAATTTCACTTAACAGTACTTGAGCGCCTAATAGAATCAGCAGAAGTCCTATGTCCTCCTTCAAAGCCAGTATGCTTTTCTCATGGAGATCTTAAAATCAAGCAAACTATGAGCCTGTCCAAATGATGGGGGAGAGGCTCATTACACTTTCCCAACTCATTCAGGTCTGCTGGAATATTGAAGATGGAAAAACCAGAAAAAGAGAAATCAGGGCTTTAAAAGAGCCTTAAAATGGGCCATGGCATATTAAAGGAAATGCACCTAAAAAAAGATTCAAATTTGCTCTTGACATTTAGAACATTTCAGCCTGCCTAAATCCCATAATAAGAAAGAATTTATGCTGAAAAGCAAAATAAAAATGCTAGAAATTCTTAAGGATTATTTTGAGGAAAGAAATGATGTAGCCTTTGCCTTTCTTTTTGGCTCAGCAGCAAGAGGTAAAATTCGCAGGGAAGGCGATATAGACATTGCCGTATACTTCTGGCCCGAAAAAGATATAGAATGGGAAGCTTTTAAAAAAACATATAAAGGAGAGAGCAGGATTGGCCTTGATATGGAAAGGCTTTTAAAGAAAGAAGTTGATCTTGTAGTCCTCAATAGAGCAAGAGCTATCCTTGCAGATGAGATTATAAGAAAAGGAAAGCCTATAATAATCAAAAATAGAGGAATCCTTATGGATTTCTTTTGTATTGTAAGTGATGAAGCTGAATATGTGAGGGATTGGTATGAGAGATATTATAAGGAGAGAAGACTTGCATCAAGCAGATAGATCAAAGCTCATCCCTCATATAGAGTATCTAGAGAAGGAACTGTCATTCTTTGAATTATATAAAAAAGAATCAGAGACTTCATGTTGTTTTTGACCTGATATTTGTCAGGTTAAAAAGAGCAAAAATTAACGGGATGACAATTAGGGTAACAGTAATCAAAATATCGATAAATCTAACCGAACTGAAAGCTTTACCAAAACGACTAATGAGTTTAAAAAAAAGGAAGAGATGATACAATGAAACAAGAGAAAAAGAAATTAATAGAATTATGCTGAAGAAGCGTGAACCATATAAAATCAAAAATCCAAAGATAACAAACAATACCGGAATCGATCCTATTAAAAATGTTTCTAAAGACCATTCCCATCCCCTGAATGAACTCCCATTACTGATAAAAAAAATGATAGGAAGACCTATAACAAAAAAAGTTGAGAAAATGTAGAAGATAATTTTCAAGCCCAAGCGTTTAATTTTCTCTTTTCCTGCAAGAAAAATAAAAATTCCCAATAAAGAAAAAATGCAAATTATCAAGCAATATTGTCTTCTATCACTGCCCAGATATATATCAGTAAATGGAACTAAACGTAAATGAAAATAAATGCCCCAAAAAAAGATGGCCGATATAAAGCCAGTTAAACCTGAACAGATAATCTTTGTTTTATATTTCAAGTATAACCTCCATTTTATTTTATAATATAATACTATTATTAAAAAAAATAGAAAGCGAATCAAATCATCATTGAAGATTTATAAATGACTTGAAAAGAACGTTGGGATATTGTTGAATGGATACTGTTGTTTGGATGCTCAAATCTAGAGTCTTATTTTTATGGGGGGATTTTATAAAGAACTCAATAAATTATTTTTAAAAAGGAGGTTCCTTATGAAAAAACATCCATTATTTCAAACAAAAATCTTTATTTTTTTAAGTTGCCTATTATTTATTATCCCAGTTGCTGCTTCTGCAAAGCAAGTTACAGTCTCAGCCTATCTTGATTCTGATTGTGACCATCATAGGGGCGAGATAGTTGTTCCGCAGGGCTTCATAGCCACCGACTTCTCAGCGCAAATAGATTCTTCATGGTTACCTTGTGCAGGACCTGAACCCCCGAGTCATATCGGATACCGTATCTGCCTTTTCCGGGGATATGAATACGGAAGAGCCCAATATGCTGAGGCTTCCCATTCCTATACTCTATACAAAAATAGAGACTGGAATGAATCTCCGGCACACCTGGATAAGCTCGTTCTTCCTCCTGGAACATACCATGTTCTCGTAGGTGGAGGTAAAATTACAAATGTTGAGATAAAGTACAATCTAATAACTCCGGGCAAAGCGGTAATTTCCCCAGTTGCTGCTTCTGCAAAGCAAGTTACAGTCTCAGCCTATCTTGATTCTGATTGTGACCATCATAGGGGCGAGATAGTTGTTCCGCAGGGCTTCATAGCCAGCGACTTCTCAGCGCAAATAGATTCTTCATGGTTACCCTGTGCAGGACCTGAACCCCCGAGTCATATCGGATACCGTATCTGCCTTTTCCGGGGATATGAATACGGAAGAGCCCAATATGCTGAGGCTTCCCATTCCTATACTCTGTACAAAAATAGAGACTGGAATGAATCTCCGGCACCCCTGGATAAGCTCGTTCTTCCTCCTGGAACATACCATGTTCTCGTAGGTGGAGGTAAAATTACAAATGTTGAGATAAAGTACAATCTAATAACTCCGGGCGAAGCGGTAATTCTCCCTTCTTTCGATTGGGAGCCCGTTTCTTCAGGAGGGAATGGAGTAGATATTAGCGATGATCAGATATGTATAGAAGCAATGAAATCTGGCACTGGCTACGCAACTCGAAAGCGCCCCTATGATTTTACGAACGATTACAATGTTTCCTTTGATTTTAAGTTGAATGAAAAAAATAATCACTGGTTTATCCTTTACAGCGACTCCTTTCTTCATGTGCACATAGATTGGGGAACAGCTCTACACTACATTCGGCCGCCCAATACTAAGATTATGGATATGGAAGTTGCGCGATGGTACCATTTCAAATTTGATGCTCGTCCCTCCAAGAATAGCTTCGATATTTATGTCGATGGCAAACATGTTGGGACAGCTATAAATGTAAAACCTGGATCTGTAGACGTAGGCTCTGATCACGGAACAAGCGGAACGAATGGAGCGATTGGAGAATGGATCTATCTGGGAGATGCCGAAAAAACTTCGTATAATCGGGGAAGTGGCTGCTGGAAGAATATTATGTTTTCTTATACATCGGCTCCCCCATCTGAATATCATGCAGTTAATCACCTGTCCTGCAAAAACAATGACAACGAGGAAAAGGGATGCTGTTGTTTCAAGGAAGCACATACCTATCGGTTTAGAGCCCAATATGTTTCCTCAGTGCTAGCCAGATTTGATACAGGAAGAAAGTTCAATTGCAGAAGCGAAGTACAACTTCAGGTTGATAGAGGCAAAGGATGGGAAACTATAAAAACTGTCCAAGCAGTTTCATCTTCAGGGGATTCAGAGCTCGCTCCTATAGATGTTGAGGTTCCTGTGAATGATACTATTTTAGGATTCAGGATTTTTGATGGGAGTGTTTGTTGTATAGATTTTTCCGAAATCTTCCTGAAGTAGCAAATGTGATAGAGATTGACAGCAAAAAGTTGATTTTGAGACCATGGTAATGAATCGATTTTTTGAATTAAAACCTTATCTTGATGAGTATAACCGAATGCTTCTTCAAAGAATAAAGGCGGGCGTCTAAATGAAGAAGAAAAATCTTGTCAGGAAAGATCGGATAATCGAATATCTTGATAATATTGAAAGACAGATAGAGGATATCAAATCTATAAAAGCTTGCTGAGAAGATAAAAGGAATGCCCGCCTTCAGAAACAGGATAATTCATGATTATTTAGCAAATGAGTTTGATGCAGCAAAACTCTTTGATAACCTCCAGAGCCTGAATGATTTTAAGGAGTTCTCAAAATATATTATTGAATGGATGTCCTGATTGCTGGAATCCTGAGCCTTATGATTTCTCCGCGCAGATCTGCGTCTAATGTGCTTTTATCTGCGCAAATCCACATCAAATGTGCTTTTGCTTTTAATTTTATTTGACAGGGCATAAGAATTATGTAAATATACGTTATGTAGATATACATAATTTATGAGGTTCTCTCATGCGTAATCCGTTTATTTTTGGCGAGGTTGTCACAGGTAAGGATTTTGCTGACAGAAAGGATGAGATTACAAGCCTTCTACAAGATTTAAAAGACGGAGAAAAAATTTTTCTGATATCTCCCCGCCGTTATGGAAAAACTTCACTTATCGTTAATACTCTCGAGAAATTAAAAAAAGAGGGTTTGTATACGATTTATATTGATCTTTACAAGGCGACCTCTTTGCATAAGCTTCTTGAGCTGTATGCAAGAGAGATAGCACTGAAAGTGGAGACAAAGGTTGAGAGGGCGATAAGTTTAATTAAAGAGACACTTCCCCGATTAAGGCCCAAAATCACTATTGGCGCTGATGGCAGCCCGTCTATTGGTATTGATTATATCAGTGAGAGAGGTGACGTTTTAAATTCTTTTGACGAATTGTTTGAACTGCCCCAGAAAATCGCTTTAAGGAAGAAAAAAAATTTTGTGATTGTTTTTGATGAATTTCAGGAGATTCGAGATTTTGATGGTGAATCTCTTGAGAAGTCTCTGCGTTCATGCATCC
Source organism: Candidatus Aminicenans sakinawicola JGI OTU-1 (assembly GCA_000493965.1). Lineage (GTDB taxonomy): Bacteria > Acidobacteriota > Aminicenantia > Aminicenantales > Aminicenantaceae > Aminicenans > Aminicenans sakinawicola. The sequence goes on along the minus strand of AWNV01000028.1, from coordinate 4,021 downwards.
AGCATCAAAGAAATGTGGCTTATCTATTCGCTGGCTCAAAAACACATATGATAGAAGATATGGTTTTTAATAAAGACCGCGCTTTTTATAAAATTGGTAAAGTGATGAATCTTGATAAGATTCCCAGGGCAGAGTTTGAAGAATTTTTAGCACACAAATTCAAAACCACGGGTTTCTCCCTAGACAAAGGCACATTGGATAAGATACTTGATAAAGTAGAAAATTATCCCTATAATGCTCAGTTTTTATGTCATGAACTATGGGATGGGCACAGAGATAGAAAAAAAATTAATATAACAGATGTTAAGACTTGTCTGAAGAAAATCGTTAATGAACAATCACCTTATTATATAACTTTATGGGACGATTTAACCATCAATCAAAGAGATGTCCTTAGTGCTATTGTAAATATCGGGGATAAGAGAATATTTTCTCAGGATTTTGCATCTGCAAGTGGCATCAAACCTTATTCCACATTGCAGACTTCTGTTTCTCTGTTAATAAAAAAAGGCATTCTGGCAAAGAGCAATGACACCTATGAGATTACAGATGTGTTTTTTAAAGAATGGATTAGATTGATGACAGGTTAAACATTTTTCCTTATTGCCCCTTACTGTTTACTCCTTAATGTTTTTATTCCTTTCTTGACACTGCTTACAATCTTAGTAGAATGTAATACAGGAAGATAAAGCTGAGAGTTGCAAAAGCCAAAGCATGGGGAATGGTTATTGACAATGACTTCAAACAAAACGGATAGAAAAAATGCAGGGTGATTGGTAATGGCAAACAAAATAAGCAGATTAGTCAGAGTATTTAAAAAAAACGAAATACTATTGGCTTATCTCTTTGGTTCCCAGAAAGAAGCCGGACTGAAATATCTAAACGAAAAAAAAGCAACCATCGAGGAAACCTCAGATTTGGATATTGGTATCCTGTTGAAAACTCCGCCAGTTGATATGTATAAATTCTACGGAAAGCTTTATTATGATTTATCAACTATATTTGAACCATTTAAGACTGATATTGTCCTTCTCCATGAAGTGAACTTTCTTTTAAAATTTGAAATCATAAAAGGACACCGCATATACACCTCAAGTGAAAAATTTGCAGATGAATATGAAGAGCATGTTATGAAATTTGCATCCGACCTTTACTTTAAAAGAAAAATGTTTGAAGAAGATTTCTTAGAGGCATTGAAGAATGATTATTTCGAGATTGAACTTAAATAAAATTCAAGATAATCTCAATCTGATTGGCGAATTCCTTGAAAAATTAAGAAAACTCCGAAGACTATCAAAAGATGAGTTTCTCAGTGATGAAAGAAATCCAGCTGCTGCTGAAAGTTTCCTAAGAAGATGTATTGAAGCCGTATTTGATGTTGGAAGACACATATTATCAAAAAGCTTTGGCTTTAAAAGCCTTGAAAATAAGGAAGCAGCTAAAGAATTGGGCGATAAAGGAATAGTCACGAAAGAATATTCTGAAATGCTTATAAAAATAGCTGGCTATAGAAACAGGATGGTTTATTTCTACAAAGAAATCAAAGACAGGGAGTTCTATGATATTTTACAAAATGATTTAGGTGACGTTGAAAAATTCCTCAAAGAAATGGAAATTTTTCTCAGAAAATATAAAAAACGAGATTGAAGCATGGAAAATACCAGAGAACTTGACTTAATGGATGATATTAAGGAAAGCCTGAGAGCAAAGGAGAAATTTACTGCCCGCTTTGAACTTGTTGTTTGATGCCAAAAAAAGTCCTCATCACAGGTATTACCGGCCAGGATGGCTCCTATCTTGCTGAACTTCTGCTCCATAAAAATTATGAAGTACATGGTATTATTCGTAGGGCTTCTACTTTCAATACGAAAAGAATAGACCATCTGTATAAAGATCCTCATAACAAAAATATTAAAATGTTCCTTCATTACGGAGACATGACCGACTCTAGTAATCTGAACCACATTATAATTTAGGTGTAGGATCTGGGTCTCATGGATGGCAAAGAGGTAGAGACATTAATTAGAGAAGAATAGCAATGAATTTGAAAGAGATAATTTCACAAGGTGAATCAGAAACCATCGAATTCAAAGAGTCCGCTGGAGAATGGAAGGAAATAATTAAGACTATTTCCGCTTTTAGCAATACAAAAGGTGGGATTATTATTATAGGAATAAGCAGTAAGTACAAAGTCCTGGGAATTCAGATTGGGCAAAAAACAATTGAAGATTTGGTAAACAAAATCAATCTAAATACTGACCCAAAAATATTCCCAGGGATATCCGTCGAAAAGATAGAAAAGAAAGAAGTCATCTTAATAAGAATTAAGGAGAGTAAATCCAAACCGGTGTTTGCTTTTGATAAATCCTACAAAAGAGTTGGAAAATCTACTGTAAGAGTAACCAGCGAAGAGATGCAGATACAAGGATATTAATTTTCAATGATAAAATTGAGATAGTAAGTCCCGGTAGTTTTCCTAAAGGAGTTACGCCGGAAAAACCGAGGCATGTTCCTATAAATCCAATATTGTGTCAGTTAATGTATGATGTAGGTTTTATTGAAAAGTATGGGACTGGAATTTATATGATGAGGGAAACCTGTGAAGAATATGGTATACCAGAACCCAAATATGAAATAAGCGGAGTAGAGACGAAACTTACTTTTCACTCAGGGGGTAAAGCAGTTATTCTCTCTGAAATTGAAAAACTTGGGGTAGAATTAAAAGAGAGAGAAAAAAAAGCTTTGAGGCATGCATTTGAAAAAGGATTTATAACCAACAAAATTTATACAGATATTAACAAAGTTTCAAATAAAACGGCGAGTTTAGAACTTAGAAATCTAGAAAAGAAGAGGTTATTAGAGGTTAAAGGGAAAGGAAGATCTACAAAGTATATTCCGATGATTAGGTAATGATTAGGTAATGATTAGGTAATGATTAATTTAAAACTATCCTGGCGCTTATATGCCATCTATTATGAACTAGCAGTTAGTCCAGGCAACAGAGGTAAGTTTTGAAGTGGAGAAGCTAATAGCTCATAGCTGATAGTTCATAATGTTATTTTAAAGTAAATTAAAGATTCAAAGATGAAGAAAGAAAACCTGATAACAGCTCTTAAAGAAAAGGAAGGTATCGTCTCGAATTCCCCTAAAGCTTGCTTCAAAAATAGTCCTTGCTTCCGGGAAGAAAGAAATTCCTTATTTACTGTTTTTATCCGCGTCAAATGTGCTTTTGCTTTTTAATATTTTGTTTTTATTGAAATTTTGGGCTCTGCCTAAAACAGATATTGTATCCGTGTGAATCCGCATCTAAAAAAGAAATTTAGATTCAATGCCAAAAAAAGCCCTCATCACAGGTATCACCGGCCAGGATGGCTCTTATCTTGCTGAACTTCTGCTCCATAAAAATTATGAAGTACATGGTATTATTCGTAGGGCTTCTACTTTCAATACTAAAAGAATAGACCATCTGTATAGAGATCCTCATAACAAAAATATTAAAGGGAATTTTTGCATAGATTTGGTCGAGAAACAAATCAAGGAGAAGTAGTTTTTGAGTTTGATGGTGAATTCTTCAGAATTCGAGAATATGATTCAAAATAAAACTTAAATATATAGGTGAGTAAGATGGCAAAACTAATTAAAAATACTTCGCCAAAACAAAGACAAATTGAAACCATTGATGTTATGAAATCCATGGGCGCAGAGAGGGTAGGAGTAAAAATAGATATAAGGCAGGGACCAATTACTTTATTTTTTCTGCGTCAGTTTCTTATAAATCGATTACGTTCTAGAGGAGGACGTCCTGCATTGGAAGGAACTACAAAAAAGCGAAAAAAATACCTCTCTTTAATAAAGATTGGGAAAATCTTGTAAAGATAGCTAAATATTTTAAAGAAAAGGAAGGGATTAATGTAAGTCCTGGACAAATAGCAGCTACTTTAATTCATAAAAATGTATCAAAAATAGAAACTCTTAATAACAAGGAAAAACTCGATGAAAAAACCATCATATAAAATAATTC
>AWNV01000027.1 GCA_000493965.1 Candidatus Aminicenans sakinawicola JGI OTU-1 | reverse complement strand
AAATTTTCTAATTATTATGTTGATTGCGAGTTTAACAAGATGGGATTTAATAACTATAAGCATGAAACTAAGGTTGAAACGATTGATCAAGGAAAAATACTAAAAAAAATGTACGCTGACATCATTGTTCATAAAAGAAATTCAAATATACAAGATAATTTTATTTGCTTGGAGATAAAAAAAACCAAAAGAAAAATGAATTATGATCTAGAAAGATTAAAAAATATGACCCGTATTAATGGCTTTCGATACAATAATATTAACTATATTTATGCTTATGATTATGGATTCTTTATATACTTACCAAAAGATAAAAGAAAATTTGAGATTAGAATTTTTGAGAATGGTGAAGAATCTCAACTCGAGTAAAAATTATACTTTATAACGAATTTAATTCACAAAAAAATTATCCCCATTGAGGCAAATCTTAAAAACAGCAACAGGTTCAAATTTTTTCCATAGCCCAAGCTTTAGGAATTATTATTTAAATGCTAGAGTTAATATAAGAATCATTTCTGAGCTCATCATATTCAATTAACCATTAATTGATGAATTTTCTGGGCTTAAATATCTGTTTTTAATTCCAGAATTCTCATTTTAACAACTTTCTATGAACTGCCTCCTCTATGCCCGTGTGTCCACGGACAAACAAGCTCAAAAAGACCTGTCTATTCCGGCCCAGATCGAGGCCATGAAGGAATATGCCAAAAGAAACAACTGGAAGGTTGCCAGTCATTTTATTGACGAAGGCGAATCCGCAAGAACGGCTAATCGGCCTGAATTAAAAAAGTTGATCCAATATTGTAAGGAAAACAAGGGTGTTGACGCGGTTATTGTTCACAAAATTGACCGTCTGGCAAGAAACCTGATCGACTATGCTACGATCAAGGCCATTCTAAAACAGAAGGGGATACGGCTTATATCGGTCTCAGAACCTTTTGACGACAATCCCGTAGGTCATCTTCTTGAAAATATCATTGCAAGCATTTCCGAATGGTACAGCGCTAATTTGGGAGAGGAAATTAAAAAATCTAACTCTGCTAAACTTAAAAAAGGGGAATGGCCTACTAAACCTCCAATTGGGTATAGAAGCGTTAATGGAGAAGATGGCCGAGTCAAGCATGTGCCTGACTCAAAGACTTCTTGTTTTGTCAGGCAGGCCTTTGAGCTTTTCTCAACTGGAAACTATTCCCTTAAAACTCTGTCAGAAGAGATGTCTGAAAGAGGTCTGAAGACAAGGTATGGAAAAATCTATAGTCCAGAAGCAATGAAAAAGCTCCTAACCAGAAGATTCTATATAGGCAGAATGGAATGGAAAGGAAAAGAGTACAAAGGAAAACATAAGCCCATTATTTCTCAAGAATTATTTTACAGAGTCCAGGAGATATTAAAGAGAAGGAGCGTTGATACGGGAGAGAAAGGAAGGTTAAAGTTTCTTTTAAGGGGAGCTGCTTATTGCCAGACCTGTGGACAGAAGCTGACAGGAGAAGTCCATCCCAGAGGAACTTATTATAGATGTCTTCCGAATCTCCATAAAGAGAAGTGTAATCAGCCATATATCCCTGTAAAACTCCTTGACGGTCAACTAGAAGCCCTTTATGAGCGATTACAGCCGCCTAAGAAGCTATTGGAACTTCTTAAGTTAGAGATGCATGAGATTGCCAAAAGAAGAAAGCAGATAGCCGGGAAAGAACTTAAAACACTCAAGAGGACTATAGGAGAATTAGAGAATAAAGAAATGAAGCTTTTGGATGAGATGTTAGGAGGTAAATTAGCCAGGGATATCTATGAAAAGATGGAGAAGAAATACAATGAAAAGAGAAGGGCAGCAGAGGCTCGGCTTAGCCAACTTGAAGTTGATTATGATGATCCTCTAGATTTCCTGGATAAATGTATCGTAGTCGGCAGTATGCTTTCATTTCTTCACCAGAAATTTAATTATGAACAGAGAAAGAACCTTTTAAAGGCGATTTTTGAGAAAATCTATGTCAAAGATAGGTCGATCATTGACGTAAAACTCAACCCTCCATTCTCGATTCTTCTCCAGAAAGGGTTAGAAAGATTGTTCAAAAATCATCCTTCTCTGCCCACAAAAGAGGACATTTTCGAACAGATTGTGAGATTTACTCTTTCGGAACAGTATATAATTGCAAAAAACTTAGTTGATCCTATAGTGGAAGAGGCATTTCTTTTTTAAATTTATAAGAAACATGAGGCGACTGAAAAATTGAAAGTCAGAAGTTTTTACTTGAGTCATAAAGAAATGAGTTAGATGTGAAATTCCCTGGAAGTTCAGTTCAGTATGGATAAGGCTACATTGTTAAGAAAAAAAGAGGTGCTCGCCATCGTTTGGACAAAACATAGCCTGCGTGATGCCAGCTTTATTAAAAAGGCAAATAAATATTATAAAAAAGGAATATGAATTTTCAATTGCGCACTCAAATGACCATAAAATTTTTTTTCTTCTACTCTATAAATTGTAGCTGCAACTAAGGTAATTATAGTTTTCCCCTCGCTGACTTGAAGAAATTTATCGATTTTTAAAACTCTTAGCAAATCCTCTAATAGAATAGGACCACTAATCTGGAGATTAAATTGCTCCCAACCTGTTCGTTTAAAAAATTGATTAATCTTATAATCTCCTTCTAGCCTTATATTTTCGTGTTTAAGAGCCTCTAGTGGAATATTTTCATTAATATTAATATTTATATTACAACCAGGGGATTTTTCTTTATTAAAATCAAAGTCGTAAGTAATCCCGATACCAGGATTAAAGAGTGTATTAAATTTTCCATTTAAAGAAATTTCATTAAATTTAAGACCGTTTCCTTTTTCTTTAAAATGAAAATATTTAAATTCAAAATTAAAATTGTTATATTCACCATTAACTCCAATGTTGATATTATTTTGAAAATTTTTAATTAATTCATCTTTTACACTTATTTCTTTAATATTCATCCAATATCCAATAAAAATACCAACTTTAGGAGATATTGAGTGAAAAACTGAAAAATTGTTAGACCAAGATGCTTCTGAAGAAAATATTGTTCCTCTGGGTATCATATTACTCATGAGAGTGGAAGTAATGATTAAAGTTACAGCTTTATAAGGATCATAAGCTTTAGTATTTCTAAAACCGATGAATTGGCCTCCGCTGAACATATCAGAATGATAATCAATTGTTTCATTCTCCTGAGAAAATAAAAAAACTGGGAAAATTCCTAAAGAAGCTACTATTACAAATATAAAAAACAATATTTTGTTTTTCATTAACTCTCCTTTATGAACCATTTTACCTTATAAACTATTTTTGAGAAATTATAACTCATCTTGAAAAATTTTTCTTTCCACCTTTCTGGTGGCTTTTTAATTTTATTCCCATTTTATTCACAATTTAAGCCTAAAATTGCCTGAAAAGGCAATTTTTTGTGTCTTGTTTTTACTCCGCCCTCCGCTATTCTGAAGATTATAAGCATTAACTAGGGAGGGTATGAGAAAAGTCGAACATAAGAAGGTTCCGAATAACCTGAGGAAATACAGAAAAGCATTAGGTCTGAAGCAAACGGATGTCGCCAGAATCCTGAATCTCAAGAGCGCGGGCATGATCTCCCGCTGGGAGAAGGGCGTCTGCCTTCCAAGCCTGCTCAACGTTTTCAAGTTAGCAGGTTTGTATTGCGTGTTGGTGGACGCCTTGTTTTTTCCTTTGATACGGCTGATCAAGAGAAAGATTATGGAAAGGCAAAAAGAAATTCAGAGATAAAAGTATGCCCAAGAAAAATAAGCGACGGGACATTTATGATAAATATCGACGCATTCTCAGAATGCCTAATTTGACAAACAAGGAGATAGACAAGATGAGAAAAAATTTAATCTTTCTGGCCCAGATAATCTGTGAACATGTCTGGGGAAAGAAATTCTACTAAAAATTATGACAAGTAATGAGAAAAATGAGATCAGGCATATAAGAAACGGAGATTGGTTTTGGATAAATAAAAAAGTCTTGCAACTTTTCAGCCGAAGCCTTAAGTCTTCCGGCCTCGCTGTATACAATGTTTTAGCTTCTTTTGCTAATTCAAAAAGTCAGGCCTGTTTTCCAACCCAAAAAACAATAGCTGAGTTGATTGGAATGAGCAAAAGGACGGTCATAAGGAGAATAAAGGAGCTCCGAGAGCTTGGCCTGCTTGCCGTTGAAAAGAGGCGGGGACGGTGCCTCTACCGACTTCTTAAGCCGGATGTGACAAAAGGGACACAGACAGGTGACAAAAAGGACACCAGAGAGGTGACAGGAGGGAACACAAACAAGAATTATATAACAAGAAATATTAACAATATCGTTAACGAAGATAAAAAATTTTCAATTCCTTATTCTTTTAAGTGGTTTAAACCTAAAAACAGGGAAGAACTATTAGCCTTAGATATAGCCAGAGAATTAAATGATCTTAAGTCCATCCCCGTCTATCTTTCTTATACCAAAAAATGTCCTGAATCTCTTTTAAGAAAGGTCTTAGGGGAAGTAAAGGAGATGCCCGCTGAGAAAATAAAAAAAAGTCGAGCCGCGCTTTTTAACTATCTTATCAAAAAACATGCCAAAGAAACATCTAATAATCATCGGCATTAATCCAGGGACAAGATATTTAGGGATTGCCGTCTTTCAAGGACCTGAGCTTTCGGATTGGAGAGTTAAGGTCCTCAAAGGAAAATGGTCTAAAGAGAAGATGAAAAGGGCTGTGAAGATTATCTCAGAGTTTATCGACCGCTATGAGCCGGGTGTTTTGGCCATAAAGAAACTCCATCCCTCACGGAGGTCCCGGAATTTAGCTCAACTCACAGCAAAAATAAAGGAATTTTCCAGAAGAAAAGGTTTGAAGGTCTTTCAATATTCCATAAAAGAGGTGGAGGAGTTTTTTATCCGAGAAGATAAGCTAAACAAAAAGAACCTGGCCGAGGCGATTGTCCTTGAGAATCCGGCCCTTTTCCATGAGCTTCAAAAGGAGAAAGCTCATAAGAATGCCTATTATTTCAGGATGTTTGAGGCTGTGGCTTTGGCATCACGATGTTTTTATCAATTAGATAGATAATAAAGGTCGAGTAATTCTAATATTGTTTACAATCAATCTATGGCCAGCAATAATAAAAAAGTCCTGGCAATTGATCCAGGCACAAGAGAGATGGGGGTTGCTTTTTTAGAAAAAGAGAAGCTAATTTATCACGGAGTTAAGGTTATCAAAAAGAGGAAATCCCCACACGAGACTTTAAAAGAAGGAAGAAAGGTAATTCTTAGATTGATTAAGGATTTTAAGCCTAAGGTCTTAGTTTTCGAAAAGGCGTTTTTTGCAAATAACCGAAATGCTGCTCTTTTAAACATCTTTGTTGATGAAATAAGGGCTATCGGAAGGAGAAAGGGGCTCAAGGTGCTAAGCTTTGCTCCAAGTACTGTTAAAAAGGCAATCTGTGGCAATGGCCGGGCAAATAAAAGAGAGGTGGCGAGGGTTATAGTGTCTAAATTTCCAGAGCTCAAGCTTTATTTAACTCAAGACAGAGCCTGGAAAGAAAAATATCACCAGAATATGTTCGATGCGGTGGCACTGGGGATGATGGGAGTTATCAAGAATTAGCTTCATCAAGTTAAATTACCATACCCACAATTGAGTTAGAAACATAGAAATTTCTAATTGGCAATCAGACTATTGCCTTTCCAATATTTTTATTGTATCCTTCTTAAGAAGAAGAGATATTGATATTAAAATCATTTTATAAAAAAGGTAATTTTAAAATTTGTAGCAAATAAAACTTATTTGTTTTCTATTAAGAATATGAGTATGGTAAAATTGCTTTCAAAAATAGATCAGCCAAAAATATCAGAGCTAGGGGGAAAGGGATATTCATTATCTATACTTATAAATAATGGATTTAATGTTCCAAAAGGACTTGTCATCAGTTCAGATACTTTCTTTGCCTATTTGAAACAAAATAATCTAATGGAAAGGATAGAAAAATTGGCATTTGAAATTGATGAAAATAATTTCCGAGAAAAAAGCGAGGAAATTAAGAATTTAATCTTAAGTGGGAAAATACCGGAAGAAATCAAATCTGAGATAGGAGAGAATTTAAAGAAATTAAATGTTCAGTATGTATCTATAAGGTCATCAGCAGTGAGCGAAGATAGTTTAAAATCATCTTTTGCAGGACTACATGATAGCTTTCTTAATATTGAAGCAGAAACAAATTCAGTTTTGGAAAATGTAAAGAAATGCTGGGCATCTCTTTTCAACAAAAGAGCAGTAGTTTACAGGATAAAAAAGAAAATACTCTATTTAGAAGGCATGGCTGTAATTGTTCAAGAAATGGTGCCAGCAGAGGTTTCCGGTATAACCTTCACGGTCCGCCCGATGAATAAGAAAAGTTTATTGGTTGAAGCATCCTACGGGGTAGGTGATATAATAGTGGACGGAAGGGTAGAGCCAGACGATTACACGGTTGATAGGGAAACACTGGAGATTACAGAAAAGAAAATTGGGAGTAAAAATAAGATAAGAGCAATTGAGGGTAAAGAAATTAAAATTATAGATATGGAAAAAAGTCTCGCCGGCGAGCAAGCTTTGAAAGATAATAAAGTAAAGGAGATCGCCGAAATATGCTTAAAGGTCGAGAAGATCTTTAATTATCCACAGGATATTGAGTGGTGCATTTCAAATGCTAAATTATGGTTACTTCAATCAAGAGCGATAACAGGGGTGATAATATGAAGGAAGGCAAAAAAGTTATTTTAAGGGGTATTCCTGCAAGCCTTGGAATTATAGAAGGAGTAGTAAAAGTTTTAATGAAGCCTGAAGACGCAGAAAAAATGGAAAACGGGGATATTCTTGTAGCGCCAGAAACAAATCCTGAGTATACTTTAGCGATACTTAAGGCTTCTGCGATAGTTACGGATCGAGGAGGTTTGTTATCACATCCTGCAATTGTAGCAAGAGAAATGGGAATTCCCGGTATTGTTGGTACTCATGAGGCAACAAAAAAATTGAAAGATGGAATGAAGGTTATTGTCGATGGAAAGGAGGGAATTGTATATGAATAAAGTACTTGAAGTATATAGAACTCTTGCAAAGTTTGTCGTATATGGTGCTAGAGGAGAACCGCCACTTTGGCCTTTTTCTATTATTGAAACTAATTGGTATTACACTAAATTCTTTCCGAAAGAAATATACTATACAATAAAAGCACTAGAAGAGAAAGGGATTAGTGACAAAAAAATTGCAGAATTATGTTGGGGTCCTTCAGCTATAACACATTGGTTTTACATCATCGAACCAACTATAGGCGATTCCACTTTAAATCCTTTTGAGGGTTTATCAAAGGAAGAAGGTATAGACTTTATAGAGAAAATAGTAGACATTCTATCTCATCAAAGAAAAGGAGATGTTTTCTGCCAAGATATGAAAAATATACTTTTATCTGATAACGAAGTAAACCAATTAGTGAAAGATAAAGAGTTTATTGAAACAAAAGATAACTCAGAAATTGAAAAAGCTTTACGTGGTTTAACTATGTCACTTTGGCATTATACTATATTAGTTCAAGCTGGGCACCGAGCTTATTCTCAAGAATTTCATGGCCNCTATCTTGTAGAGAAAAAGAAACTCCTTTTAATAAAGGACTTCTTCAATCTCAAACCTGGAAAAGATGCGGATAGTCCAATATGGAATTTCTCTTTAAAGCTCCCGTATGATAAAATTAGAGTGTTAGAAGTTTATGAGAATGCAGAGATACAAATAGATATGTTTAATCACTATAATGTATCTGGTGATCTTGTCAGATTCCGTGTTATTGCAGAAGATTTAAATTTGACGGAAGAAGAAATAAAGACTCTCTCTAACATTTGTGCAAATGTTGTATCTGAAGGAAGTAGAACAATAAGAGATTTTTCTAAGTCAGATTGGGTAAAAAAGATAATTGAATTAAGATATCTTTGGTTAAAACCACATAAAGATATTTTAGGGGAAGATTGGAGTCCTCCTATGAATGTTTATTATTTGGCCAATAAGACCGATGAGGCATCTCGTGTAGCTGAACAATTTGAAAAGAATCTTATTTCTTTAATCAAAGGACTCTCCCCGGATGAAATTGTAGAGAAAGTTGCACAAGTTTTTGTAGATATAATCTATCATGAAGGTGCATAATATGAGGATATGGGGGGTCAAAAGACCAGAAAAAATACCAAATAAAGAAGTTGGCAAAAAGGTCTGGCAAAAAGCCAATTCCGATCAAACGAAGGAAAGTGTAAAAATTGTTAGTGGTGAAGGATTTGCTGAGGAGGGAAAAGGTATATTAGAAGATAAAGAATTTTTGCTCACTACAAAGAAATTTGCTGAAGAAAATAAAAAATTAATTATAATATGTTGGGATAAAAATGGCCTACAAGGACTGAGAGATAAATTCTTGAAGATATATTCAGATGGAGAAAGAAGGGAAATAAAAGAAGCTATTGAGTACAAGACTTTAACGATATATTTAGCTCCTAAACGCCCCAAATGGCATTTTGCTGTTATTGATGGTAAATATTTGTATATACAGAAAAAACATGAAGAAGGCACACAGTCCTCGAAGAAATCATGGTTATATTGTGAAAACGACTTTTTTAATGAACCAAGGAAGTATAATGATATCTTTGATTCTTGGGCTGGAAAATGCACTTTTATAACTTCGGGACATGTATTAAAGGAGGGATAAGAATTGTTTCAGCATATTGATATCTCAACGGTAAAAGTGCTTCTTGGATTTAGTGCTCTTGCTGGGGCTTTCCTTGATCAATCGTTTCAACCTTAGTTTCATGCTTATAGTTATTAAATCCCATCTTGTTAAACTCGCAATCAACATAATAATTAGAAAATTTTATCTGTAAATAGTATGCAAAACGAAACATCAAACATCTTTCACAAATCTTGCAATCAAACAAATATTTATCTTTGTTGTAAAGCTTGTCAACACAACTCACTATTATTTCTGATACACTTCTTTTATCCATAAACATGCTATGTTGATTCGTTAGGATTTCTTATAGATTTAGTCCGTCGTGATGCATAATTTACAATTTAGTTATATTATATTTATTTCTCCTTTGTTCAAAAGCAATCCTTCCTCCTTCTAAAATCTCACAGGCATGTTCACGGATACCTTGTGCTTTTAAGGTGTCCTTATGTTTTTTATCTTTTTCTTTTGTATTCTCAATGCTACCAGTTAAATAATTAAACTGTTTTCCATCAGCGTTTTTCCTGTCGTCCCCATTTCTATTAGCAACAATAATTTGTTCCGAATCAGCACCAATAACCAAATTGGCATTATGACTCACCATAATAATTTGTCTTTCTTTCTTCTTCTTTTTTAGGAATGGAACTATATCACCATGAATCGACCTGCTGTCCAAATCGTCTTCAGGTTGATCGATAAGCAATGGCCATGTGTCTTCTGACTCAGCAAGAATTAACTTTAAAGCAAAAAGTGCTCGCTTTCCTGGCGTCATTGTAGACTTAAAAAATCCGCCAATTTTATCATTTTCCATTTCAGCGGTGAAAAGTATCTTCTCCGTTAATGATAAAACTTCTTGTGCCACTTCTTTTTTATCGTTTCCAATATTAATTTTCTGCTTCCCGGAGTAAACAGCAAGTAGAAATTCTGCTGGTTTTTCTCTTATCTCGTCAATATTAAGAATATTTTTTTCAACAAATTCAGTTTTGTCTCTTACATTAATTTTTTGTGTAACAGTTTCCAGCTTTTCATCATAGTCATACTCGAGTCCAAATTTAATACTCTCAAGCATACGCTGATCTGATCTATCTATCTCTATTCTTAATTGTTCTATTAAAGATTTTCTTTGATCTATTACTGATTTAATGTTTTTCTCGCACTTTTGCAGTTTATCCTGAGTCTCTTTTTTGTCTGAAGTTGTGTTTAAAATTTCTTTAATAATTTCATTGTATTCGTTCAACTTTTTAACAAGTTCTTCCAGTTCAATATTTTTTTGATATTTCTCAATTAATTCATTATTCTCTGTTTTAATCTCTTGTATATTTTTTTCTAATGCTAATTTCTCTTTCTCAATCGAACTTTTATATCCAATGACTTGCTTGTTAATTTCAACGAGAATATCCTTTTCTCTTTTTTGTAATTTTATTCTGATTTTATCTTGGAGTTTTTTTGGCAAACTTTCTAATACTGGAAAAAGATTTAGCCTCAGGATGCTGAAATAACCCTGTTCCTCTGAAGCATTTGAAATCTGCGAAAGCTCTGTATTGATTTGTTTAATTCTGCTTATGTGTGTAGATATTTCAGCACGTATCGTTTGATATTTCTTTATATCTGTTTCACTCAATTGATATTTTCTTTTGAGTTTTTCTATCTTAGATTCAATTTCTTGTTTTTCTTTTTCAATAGATTTTTTATCTCCTAAATCTTTTAATTTGTTTTCAAGAGATCGAATTAAGCCAGACAATTCAAACCAGCTCTCGATTTTTTCAAAAATTTGTTGATTATGAGTATTTATATTGTTTTCCGTTTGCTTATACTTTATTGCAAAATCGGGGAGAATTTTAAACAGCACTGGTTCAATTTTTTCTTTTATCTCATCAGGGTCTTTGCTTTTTTCAAATAAGTAATTTTGGGGAATATAAACAATCTTGCCCGGACTTTCACTATTAGATTTCCCATTCTTCCATTCGATAAAATACTCTAGATTTATATTGTCCCAATGGTATTTCTTTCCCTCCCCTGGACCATCAATCATTTTCTCAGTTAATTCCTTATCGATTGAGTGTGCTACATAGGCCAACAATGCTGATTTTCCCGACGATCTACTGCCTATTATTGAACTAAGATTGTTATTAAATTCAATTTCCTCTGGAAAATCATTTGTGTCCTTAAATTTAATCTTTTTAATAATCTTATAATCATCCTTTTTATCCGGCTTCACGGGACCAATCCAAACTCGTTCTCCTGACTCTGGTTCGTAGATTAATTGTTTTAATCCCTCAAATGTAGGATCTGCTTTTATCCAGGTCACATCTTTAAGGATAATTTCTTTTTTACTTCTGTCTATTTTCACCACTCTCCTACCTAAAAATTCATCCAATTCCTTAAATGTATGGGCGTCACTACAGGACACAACCGGCTTTTTACCAATCTCCTGCTCTTTATCTTCGAGACGATTAACATTTAAAAAATGTTCAATATTTTGAATTCCGCCAAAAAAATGTATCACTAAATTTGTCAATTTCATCAGTAATTGCTTCTTTTCTTCGTTTCCCTCGTTTTGGTCGAATACCATCATAATTGGCAGCTGTAAAAACAAGAAAGTGTTCTTGACGAATTGCCTTTTTACCAAATGTTTCTTCAAAAGCATCGCTAATATCTTTTCTTGTTACGGCAGCAGATTCAAAATCATGTTTACTGGATAATTCTGAACACATAACAGGCATTTCATCTTTTTTTGTTTTGACAACTTTTAATTTGCTTAAAAATTTATCTACCTTATCTAATGATGCAGGATTGAATAATAAATGCATATTGACTTCTTCAAGTTCCTGATTCACTGATTCATTTAGACGCAGTTCAATATTTAAAAAAAATATTTTCTTTGAGCTGAGATATTTATCGTTATATTTTTTTATAAAAGTACGGTAATTATCGGCGGAAAAATAATCGGTTATGCCAAAAACCTCGACATCTGACTGTTCAATTTTTTTACAAAATTTATCCCAAATGTCTTTATCTCCCTCGGCCCCATAGCCGTCATAAAGTATTGATCCTGGTGCATGAACCTGCAAATCCCACTTTCTCCATTCGGAACCTCTCGGATATTTAATTTTATTATTTTCTTTGGGCATAGAATTCTAAATTTTTCTTTTTTAAAATCTTCCTAATTTTTTAAAAAGTATATTTAATCAACCTCTTTATTCTAGTTTCTAAAATTAATGTAGTCAATAAGATAAAAAGGAAGTAGGTTTTTCTACTTCCTTTTTGCTTTGAAAGAACTGTCTTTTCAGTTGAGGTCATTTTGAATCATAAAATCTCTCCCAAGATTCATCCTCGCCTTCAATTTTCCTCAGTCTAGCCTTATTTCTCACTTCTTCTAGCTCACCTAATTCCTCTGCTTCCTCGATATCATCTGCCACAATTTCCAACTCATAAATCAGAATATACTTTTTCATCTTCATAAACTCCTTTTAGTTTCCCTGCCAATCCTCACAAATATCTCCATACTCACATCCTTTACACCAAAAGCTTTGCCTTGGAAAGAAGATTTGAGACCTGATTCCTTTTAGAACCTGGCTCGCCAGAAAGAAGAATCTCTGGTAGTCGGCCTTGCTTCTTTTTGTCTCTAAGGTAATTATCTTTGGCCTTTTGGTCTTGACAAAGTTTATCAGTTTGATCAGACGCGGCGGTATTTGAGTGAGCATCTCAAAGGCATAGCTGTAAGCAGTAAGCTGGAGGTTATCATCAACATTTTTCTGAGTAAAAGTCTGATTTGAAGTTTTAAACTCAACTATTGTGTCATCCTTTTCGATAAGGTCGATAAAACCTTCAAGGTTTAATCCAAGACGATCTCCGTTTGAAGGATTAACTAAGGGAACAACAAAGGGAATCTCACTATCAGCTACTCCATTGTGTTTTTGATGAAAATAAAGGGCTAGAATCTCCTTTGCTATAAACGCTAATTTCGCATCATCCTCACCGCTTTTGTATCGTATCTTAGCATCTGCCCTCTGACTGTACCAGTCTGTGTCAAAAAGCCGTAAAAAATCCTCCAGAGTCACCTCGTTTCCTTTTTTTCTCTCTTTGTGAAACCAAGATAGAGTTGAATGAATAGCACTTCCAAAAGCAAGCCCTGATGGTTTAAATGGCACTGGAATTTTGTCAATATAGCGAAACTTGTACTTAAGGCTGCATTGAAGGTAGAGATTCATCTGGCTGCTAGAAAGGTGCTCTATCATCCTTTCCTCCCTTGCTCTCTTCAAGTAATTTCTCGATCACGTTGCTCGCCTCAACCTTGGTTACATCTTTTAAAGAATCCACTTGAAAGAGATCCTTTAATTTTTCATGAGCCTCATCTGCTTCTAATCCATTTCCGGCCAAGATTCTAAATAGATATCTCTTTTGCGCATCAGTCATTAGGGCCTCGTCAGTTTGGGCACTGTCAACCTGACTTTTTCTCTTTCTTGTCTCTGGTTTCTGATTGACTGAAGTCTCTAGGTTATCTTCTAAAGTAATCTCCTTATCATAGATATAGAAACTCAAGATAACCTTCCCATCCCTGGTTCTTACCTCAATACACCTTACTTTCTTTTTCATAGCATTAATCCTCCTTTACATTTTTTTTAATAATCCTCCCTCTTTTTCTGAATAATACTCTCCAGAGGGAGTGATAATCAGATGATCCATGACCTCGATCCCCAATAGTTTTCCTCCCTTTTCTAATCTCTTCCAAATCTCCCTATCTTCCTTAGAAGGTTGAGCTTGACCACCTGGATGATTATGAACAGTTATGATACCCGTTGCTCCATTCAAGATAGCTCTTTTGAAAACCTCTCGAGGATGTACTAAAGAATTATTGATTGTCCCCATGGATACCAACTCCTTTTCGATAATCTTGTTAGCACTATTAAGATGAAGAACCCAGAAGCATTCCCGGTCAGCTTTAGCTTCCTCTGTCATAATAGTTGCTATCTTATCAGGAGATTGAACAGCCTCTCCTAAGGTTTCTTGGATTTGTAAAAACTTTAGTTCCATCTTTACTTGCCTCCTTTCTTTTTAAAGTTCTGTTTTCATTTTATCTTTCTTGAGGACTCTAACAAGAAGGGCTAATTTGCCTTAGAAGAGAGCTTTTCCTCTCTTTAAATGTGATTATTGGGGATTTACAATTGAGATATATGACCGGATTAAACAACAATGAAAATCCAATCACTCCTTTTGCGATTACAGATTATCGGGATATTAAGAAACGATTCGGAATCAAAGAGAAAAACCGAAGAGGCCATATGTATATTATTGGAAAAACTGGAACTGGAAAATCCACATTGATTGAAAATTTAGCTATCTCCGATATCAGAAATGGAAACGGCCTGGCTCTCATCGACCCTCATGGAGATTTAGCCGAGGATATTCTAAACTTCATTCCAAAGCAAAGAATTAAAGATATTATCTATTTTAACCCCGGAGATTTGGAATTCCCTATAGCCTTTAATCCTTTAGAAAAAGTTCATCCTGATTATTATCATCTTGTAGTATCTGGTATTATCTCGGTCTTTAAGAAAATTTGGTCAGAATTCTGGGGCCCACGACTAGAGCATATTTTAAGACATTCAATTTTTACACTTCTGGAATATCAAAAGGCTACACTCCTGGATATACCCAAACTTTTAACTCATAAAGAATTCAGAATAGAAGTTTTAAAAAGTGTTACCAATCTTCAAGTCAGAGAATTCTGGTTTTATGAATTTGAAAAATATTCTGCTTGGCTTAGATCTGAGGCAATATCTCCAATTCTCAATAAAATAGGTCAGTTTCTAACCAGCTTACCACTTAGAAATATCGTTGGACAGAAGGAAAATACTTTTAATCTAAGAAATGTAATAGACGAAGGAAAGATATTGATCGTTAATCTTGCCAAAGGGAAGATTGGAGAAGAAAATTGCTCCCTTTTAGGAGCAATGATAGTAACAAAGATTCAATTAGCTGCCTTGAGTCGTGCTGATTTGCTGGAAAAAAGAAGAAGGCCATTTTATCTTTATGTAGATGAAATTCATAATTTTCTCACCCTTTCCTTTGCAGATATTTTATCTGAGGCCAGGAAATACGGACTAAATCTCATTTTCGCTCACCAATATATTGAGCAGCTTGATGAAAAGATAAGGGCAGCTATATTTGGAAATATAGGGACCATTATTTCTTTTAGAGTAGGTGCTGAAGATGCTAAACATCTAGCTCAATATTTTTCTCCTGTTTTCGATGAAGTTGATTTAGTCAATCTTCCCAATCATCATATTTATCTCAAACTAATGATCGATGGCAAAACCTCTCAGCCTTTCAGCGCTGTAACATTGGTTCCATCTGAAAAGAGAACCTCTTATAAAAAGGAAATTATTAAGCTATCTAGAGAAAGATACACAAGGCCGAGGAATCAAGTGGAAAAAGAGATTCTTTACCGGGCTCCTTCCCCTCCTAAATCTTATGACCAAAGGCTTCCAATCTAATTCATCAATATTTCTTTTGTCCAATGAAAAGATTGTTTTTAAAACAAACCCTCATTGGCTGTTTATTGTTATCCTTGTGATTGCAATTTTCCTTTTTTGGCTATTTTATATTCTCTATGCCTGTCCCTTTTTAGGTGCCGTAGATTTTAATGGACTTGAGAGTTTTTGCAATATCATCAGTTCATTTGCTGCTTTCTTTCTAATAATAGTTCTTTACCTTGACTGGAAATTTAATCGGCTCTACCTCACAAATTTGAGGCTAATAAAGGAAAGAGGGATCATCGGTAAACGCTTTATGTCTATTAGGCTTGATAACATAGCGGATATTACTTGCAGCTTTGGAATTTGGGGAAGGATATTTGGCTTTGGGAATTTAGTTATCGAGTCAGCCGGGACATATGGCAAGATGGTCTTTGAAGGCCTGCCCAAGCCTAAGAGGATTAAGTGGAGGATTGAAAGAGAAAGAAGCAGATTGATGGTGCAATCCGTTTGATATAATTCTAATCCTTTGAGATAAATATTTCAGAATAAAAGAATTCTCTATGCCCTGAATTCAGTAACGGGCTGATTGCTGCACTTACAATAAGTCAGCCTTCCATAAATTTACTTTAATAAAAGCCCGAAATGGTATCTAACGTCTGAGCATTTACGAACTTGCGTAGCAAGTTAGGCGAAGTGAAACGAAGCCGTAAATGCTTTGTTATACGCCGTGGATGACCAAAACTTATCATTCATGCTTAAAGATTTTCGTAAATGGCCAGCCAAGAGCTTCGAGTCTTCTCTTTCCCACAATAAACCAACCCATTACGATAGTTAGTACAGTTCCCACGACCAAAAAATGCCATGAATTGGATACCTTTTGGAACAGATTTGGTCCTTCACCATACTCGCTGGCGAGAAGAATAGCTAAACCTTCTAACAACAGAAAGATAATCGTAGTGAAGCCTACCCTAAGCCATGCCGATCTTTTTAAAGACTCTTTTTGAGTCCTTTCTTCGTATTCTAAAAATTTGTTTTTGAGTTCTTCAATTCCTCTATCGCGTTCTTTAAGATCTTTTTCATATTGCTTCTTTAGTTCCTCTACACCCTTGGAAGCCTCACCGAGCTTCTTTTCATATTCCTGCTTAATTTTTGTGTTCTCGGATTCCAGCCTTGCTATCTCCTGCTTATATTTCCTCCCTGGATCAGCGAAAACTCTAGATACTTCGTAAGCAAGCTTTTCCCTATCAGTCGGGTCTGAGGGGTCAAGCATTGGGGCATTGACCTTAATATATCGAATACATTCCTCAACATCTTCTGCTGGAAGTTCCTTGCATGACATATGCATTTCATGAAATATTAGAAAATCCTCCAAATCAAAAATCCTTTCCTGTGGTAACAGTCGATATTTTATCATCTCCGCAAATATAGCAGTGAAGCCATCTTCTTCACCCTCTGGAACAGCTATTGGAGAAATCCACTGCAGTAGTGCATCTAAAGTGATAGCGAGTGATTGTGAAGAAGTATTTGAAGGCATAGAGCCAGGAAGAGATTTATCCATAGTAACTAGCCAAATATTGCCCCCATTCTCTCCTCTCAATTTTTGAAGCCAAAGAAGTAATACGGCATCGTGAAGTGCAGCTCCATGTCCTTTTGGACGCTTACGCATAGCGGAATATTTAGATCTCAAAGTCTCAGCAAACTTTATGGTTTGTGGGCTGTCCTTTGCTTCGTCAAACCAAATATCATCCTCCAATTGCACTTCAAAGAGAGTTTTCAAGTCATCCATTGGAGAATCGAAGCTTGTAAAAAGTTCATCAATATTAACTGTCTCACCTGACATTTTCTTTTCGCAATAGATTTCGTAAAAGATTGACCGCATCTTTGATGCCATCTCATCTGGGATCTGGTCGGTAACTTTTTCCATTAGATCGCGCTGATATGTAAGCCAATTTTGTAGCTCATTTTGTGAAATTTGGCATACTTTTAGTGCAATACCTAGTTGTTTGCAGGTTTTATTAAATGCCAGAAAACTTTTATGGTGGCGGTCCTTTGGTTCCAGCGCTTCGATTATAATGTTGGTGTCAAGATAAAATATTGCGTGCCCGAATACTTCCTTCGACAAGAGAACCCCGCTAGGATCTAAACCGAGTGCTTTTGCAATATAATAACTCTGTGCCATATTCCATTTTATTGTGTCATATTCTGGATCGCTATCTTGGAAGAAAGATATGACAGCTTTCTGAAAAAGGGAGTGGTCAATTGAATTAAAACTTTTCTCGACTTCCTTCAAGGCAGAGGAAACAAACGGGAAGGATAGGAAGTCGTCTTCCTTAATGTCGCCTTTAATTATTCGCACACATTCCTCTCCAAGTTTTGAAAAGATGATACAGAGAAATTTCAAAAAAGGGCGATTGTATACAGAAGATCCCTCTTTCGCATTTTTGAAAAGCCTGTTTACAACAGAGTCAAAACGCTCTTCGGCATGGCGCTGTATCTCTTCAAGCTCGCGCCTGACCTCTTCTGACAATTTATATAATTTATGCCTACCCCTTTGTTCTGGTACAACTCTTTGTTTCTTGACCAGTCGTTGGAGAGAATCCTCTATTTCATGAGAGCTAATCGCATAACCACCAGTTTCAGAAGCAAAGATATCTTGTATCTCCTGCAAACTTATGCCCCCTTCAGTATCGATCGCAAATAAGATTTGCTCAATTATTTTCTCTAAGGCAGATTCCTTGACTGGCTGGATCTGGGGAGAGAAGCGCATTCTGGTGGTTAGGAGTATTGACCTTTTTTGCGTAATATCCTCAAATGCATTCATAATGATAAACTCCCTTCATAAAAATGGTTGACCATGGCGTATAACTTGCTTATATCCGAAGTATTTCGGATATACAAACTCTGGCTGAAAGCCAGAACTCATTACTTCTTTTAACTTTTTATAACTTTTGCCACGCATCACCTACTTATTTCAATGGATTGGCAAATTATGTCCGGCTCCAATATGAAAGAATTATATCAGGAATTGATTATTATAAACAATACTTCTACATCACTTTAATAGATTAATGTGGTTTAGTCTTTAGATCGGGCAAAGTGGCAAATCTTCATTCGGGAGCTTAAGGGGAGCAACTTTGCCTCGGTCGATAAAATCGCCCTTCTTTCTTTCTGCTCTCAGCCGGTTATACTGAAAATAAATCCTCTCTGCCAAAAGCACCTTTAAAATCAAAAAAGGAGGAAGTCTATGAAACTTCAATCTTTAATCGAAGAATTGGAAAGACAAAAACCACTGAAATGGGATAAGAGAATCAACTCTTCCCATTTAGAGATGACCCTGTTTGAGAATCAAACAAGGTTTCAAATCCACGGAGAAAATTCTTTTCCGATATTAAAGCCATGCCATAATCAGATAGCCGACAAACTCGAAATTCCTTTTAAGTACTACCACAAAATGGAAAGTGAAGCTCCTGAACTTCTGGCTGAAAATGTAAATACCTGGCTTAAGAATAAAGAAAAAGACTTTTTCATCCGAGGACTGGGAGATTCCATCAGGGCTTTTCTTAGCGAAAGGTACAGGGTGATTGACCATATGGATGTTCTTTATTGCTCATTAAATGAACTCCAGGCTCATGAGGTTGAAATTGAAGATTGTTATCTATCAGAGATTGAAATGAACATTAAAGTGAAGAGTCAAAAACTAAAGGATTTCGTCAGACACAAGGACGACTTGATAGTCGGAGGTCTCTTCTTTACAAATTCAGAAACAGGACATAAGGCTCTAAGGGTTGAGCCAAGGCTTTTCCGAGTTAAATGCTCAAATGGGATGATTATTGAAGAATTTGTCACAAGGGAAATTCATATCGGAGATGAGATTTTTGACGATATGATCTATCTTTCCATCAGAAAATCAATCCGGGAACTGTTCAGCAGGTTTGGGGAAATAACTCAGTCCCTAAGGGAGGCGACTGAGATAAAAATCAAAAGTCCTCAGAAGCTGATAAACAACGTGGTCGAGAACTACAGATTAAGCGAAGCCCAGAAGGAAAACATCTTTATGGCCTTCGGAGCAGAACCTGAATATGATAAATTTGGTATTGCTAATGCTGTGGCTATGGCAGCCCAGAAGGAAGAAACCTGGGAGAAAAGCATCGAGCTGGAAAGGATAGGTGGCAATCTTATATCGCTTCCCATCGAAGAGTTTAAATCTCTCGATGGATAACATAAATCAGGCAGAGAGGAAAAAGGGAGATGCAAAAGCATCTCCCTTTTTGTAATATTATTTTTCAATCTTTTGTATATTTTCTTGTTTTTAAATCTTATGATATACTATATTTGTGATACTAATTGATACTTTTAAAGAATAATGAAAATAAATAAAAATAAATTATATACAACAAAAGAAGTAGCTGAGATTCTAAAGATTTCAGCTGTTACCGTGAAGCGTTACATAACCAAAGACCAAATATCTTCAATAAAATTTAATGGCATTCGAAGAATTAAGGGTGAGGATTTATTAAAAATTTTAAACAATTCAAAAGAAAACAACAGAAAACATCATGGATAATTTAACAAAAGAGCAAAGAAAATTATGCATGTCCAGAATTAGAAGCAAAAATACAGAACCAGAAATAATTGTCAGAAAAACCTTATCAAAACTTGGTTTAAGATACAGACTGCATGTTTCAAAACTGCCGGGCAAGCCTGATATAGTAATCTCAAAAGCAAAAAAGATTATTTTTATAAACGGTTGCTTCTGGCACCAGCATAAAAATTGTACAAGGCAGGCAATGCCGAAGGCTAATATAGAATATTGGAAGCCAAAACTGCAAAGAAATATTGAGAAGCAGGAGCAAGATATAAAAAGTTTGAAAAAATCAGGCTGGAAAGTTTATAAAATTTGGGAGTGCCAGACAAAAAACGAACAAAAATTAACTCAAAAACTTTTAAAAATACTATGAAGCAGGATTTAATATTCAAACTTGCAGAGTTATTTTGCGGCCCAGGAGGTCTATCTCTTGGCGCAATGTCTGCTGTCTTCAACGACCAGAATGGAAAAGCTTACAAAATTAAGCCCGTTTGGGCCAATGATATTGATCAAGATGCCTGTAAAACCTATGCCAGAAATATTCACAACGCTGATTTAACAAAAGTCGTTTGCGCTCCAGTTGAGACAATTGACTTTGAAAAAGTCCCTTATTTTGACGTTTTGGCATTTGGCTTTCCTTGCAATGATTTCAGCGTTGTAGGAGAACAAAAAGGATTTCATGGGAAATATGGACCTTTGTACAATTATGGGATAAAGGCCATAAATGCACGCAATCCAAAATGGTTTATTGCTGAAAATGTAAGTGGACTGCAGAGCGCCAACAGCGGCAAAGCTTTTGCAAAAATTCTTGAAGACCTTGAAAAAGCAGGAAAAGGCTACTGCTTAACTACTCATTTATACAAATTTGAAGAATTCAGCGTGCCTCAAACACGCCACAGAATAGTAATTATCGGGATTAGAAAAGACTTAGGATTAGAGTTTAAAGTGCCGGCGCCGACTACTGCCGATAAATACATTTCAGCAAGAGAGGCGATTGAGAATCCGCCTATACCAGAGAATGCACCCAATCAAGAAATTACAGCCCAGGCAAAAATAGTTGTAGAAAGATTAAAGCATATACCGCCAGGCAAAAATGCATGGATTAAAGGACTACCCAAGCATCTAAGGCTGAACGTCAAAGGCGCAAAAATGAGCCAAATCTACAGAAGGCTTCACCCCGACAAGCCGTCTTACACAATTACAGGAAGCGGTGGGGGCGGCACGCACGGCTATCACTGGAGTGAAAACAGAGCCCTAACAAACAGAGAAAGAGCGAGAATACAGACTTTTCCTGATGATTTTATATTTGAGGGTTCAAAAGAAAGTGTAAGAAAGCAAATAGGAATGGCTGTTCCGCCTAAAGGAGTAAAAATTATTGTTGAGGCAGTATTTAAAACTTTTGCCGGTGTTTCATACGATTGGATTCAGCCAAAAATTGCCAGTGGCAATGGAAATAACAATGGGCAAAAATTCCTTTTTTAATTTTAGTCAAAGTTTTTTCAAAAACGCCTGCCAGTCTTCTTTGTCTCTGTGCAAAAGACCAGATTTCTTGACATAGCGCTCCCCATCAAATTTCTGGCCCGGAATACTTGTCACTCTTTCCAATTCATCTATACTGCACCATCCCGCAATCTCGCAGTACAAGTTCTGAAAGTCGGGCATTTCATCTTTATATCTTGAATAATGTTGCTGATTTTTTACAACCTCAATAACTCTGTCTTTGGTTATTCTCAATATATGATCATCTGGGATATCCGGACGGCAGAAAATGTAAAAATCAGATCTTCTTTCAGGGATTGTTACTTCATTCTTGCCCAGCACTAAATAAGCGCTTTTGGGTTTTGATGATTTTATTCCGACTCCAATTTTTGGCTCTCTTTTTTTACCGCTTTCTATAACGCCGATAATATCCTGCGGCACAATTACATCATATATTCTGAAGTCCAGCTCAACATCAACGCTAAACTCTTTTTTTAAAAACTTTTGGACTGCAACTTCCGCAAGCTGTCCTTTTACCCAATTTGTAATTTTTTGTCCAAATTCTCTTTGTCTTGCAGTTCCCCAATCAGATAAAACATATCCTCGGAAGTGCTGAGCCAATGCAAAATCCAAGCAAAGAGCATAATCATCAATAGTCAGTTCAACAGTCCGCCACTTAAAGCCGTTATGCCATTCCTGCAAGACTCTCTGGTTAAATAAATATCGGCCTCTGTTGTTCTGTCTTTCAAGACACTTAAATTCATCTGCGTTTTTGAAGTAGTTGTCAAAAGTTTTATCATCAAGACCTAAAAACTTAACAGCTTCTCTTCTGGTTAAAATTTTTTCCATAATAGAAGGTTATTTTTTAATAAAAAAATTTAAATCTTTTTTGTAGATTCTAGCAAAATCTTTTAATTGAACAACATCAATTCGTCTCTGCCCAGATTCGATTTTCGAAATATAAGACTGGGTTTTTCCTAAAAGCTTGGCGGCTTTTTCTTGGTCTAAACCAGCCTCAACTCGGGCTTTTTTTAATTGTTCAACTAAAAATTTGTGCTCTTTTGAATAAATCGACTTATCCATAATCGCCTTACCTACATTTATAGGCTATATTCCATAGTGTAATATGCCAAATTGGAATATACAAAAACTAATGAGTTAAAGGGATTTGCTTTTTATTAAGCGCACAAGGGCTGGGTAGAACAAGCACAACTTCTCTTTCTTTTTTTTCGGCACCGCCGCTTGATGTCCTGCGGAGCAGGACTAGGGTGGAAAGAAGCTTCTCATAAAATAGCGCGCTTCATTATACTAGTTCATTTGTGAGAATTTTCAGAAACCCAACCGTCTGCTCTAATGAGACGATCATTCACATTAGCGTCCTGCTTGCTTTTGGGAGGTCTGAACCTGTGGGCTCAACCTCCAATCACCTCACATTGATCAAAAAATATATTAATTTATTTCCTTAATCTCCTGTGTTAAATTTTATCATATAAATTTATTAAATCTTAATAAGCTAAAGTAGTAAAGTAGACCAATGGAGAAGGGCAAGACCGCCGGCATCTGGATTCGGGTCTCTACTGAAGACCAGGTGAAATGGGGTAAATATCACAATGCTTTTCAGTTTTTGAATATTGATGATGCAGGGAGAATTTTTGTTCAAACCTATGAAAGAGCAACTGATGGAAGTGGTTATTATTACGATGTCTTTGATTCAGAAGGAAAATATATAGCTAAGACTTCTCTTAAAACCACGCCTCGAGTAAGGAATATTAGAGGAACTCATTTAACAATTATACTATTCTAAAGGGGAAAGCCTGAAAGCCAGCCAAAGACCCTGAAGCCCTGGCTTCCCGAGGACGAAAAAGACGCTATGTAAGCGGAAAGGCCACCTCATAGGAGAGGACGAAGGAAAGGGAAAGAAATTCTCATTATCATCCATATTGTTGCTTTTGACATAAAAATTTTCTTGAATTATATTTGAAAGAGCAAATTAAAAAATAAAGGTCGTATCCGATGAAGCGAATAATACGTATATTAACCATTCTCTTTTTCGTTACCCTTGTATTTGCTCAGATTGAGCTTCCTAAGCCAAAACCAAGTGATGTTATCATCCACCATGTTGGCTATGTTTTGTCCTATAACGAAACCCACAAACAGGCTAACTGGGTGGCTTATGAGCTAACTTTGGAGGAGGTTAATGGTATATTTGAAAGGACAAATGATTTCAGACCCGACCCAATGGTTAAAACTGGTTCTGCCACGTTAGCTGACTATAGGGGCTCAGGATATGACAGGGGTCATCTCGCGCCAGCAGCAGATATGAAGTGGTCAGCCATCGCAATGAGCGAATCTTTTTACATGAGCAACATGAGTCCGCAAAGGCCGAGCTTCAACAGGGGCATCTGGAAAATGCTGGAAGAACAGGTTAGAAAATGGGCGGTTGATAATAAATCTGTTTATATAGCCACCGGGGGGATGTTAATCCCTGGATTAGGCAAGATCGGACCAAATGGAGTATCAGTACCAGAAAAGTTTTATAAAGTCATTCTGGATTACCAGGAACCTGAACTCAAAGGGATTGGATTTATTCTGCTAAATAAGGGCTCAAAAGAGCCTCTTCAGAATTATGCGGTAACAATCGATAAGGTAGAGAGTATGACGGGGATTGACTTTTTCTATGCGTTGCCCGATGAAATTGAAGAAGAGATTGAATCGAGAGTTGACTTGAGCAGGTGGGATTTCAGCAGGGCAGAGGCTTCCCATAAACAGTATTCAAAGAGGGAGTAGCCTGCAGGTATCGTAAACATTAGTTATGCGAGCAAGGAAGAATTGATGAAGCTGAAAGGTATAGGACCGGTGCTTGCAGAAAGAATCATCCAGTACCGCAAAATGCATGGCTATTTCAGATCAGTTGACGAGCTGATAAAGATTAAGGGTATCGGCCCGAAGACATTGGAAAAGCTAAGGCCTTATGTAACTGTTATAAATAAGAATTGGTAAGATTGAGGCGAGTGGAAGCCAGCGACATTTTAGCCCTGGCTTCCCGAAGCTGAAAACGACGGCTGAGCCGGAAAAACGCCTCATTGAGATAGACGTGTGAGGGGGAGGGAAATTCTCAAATTTAACCATTTCAATGTAAGATAATGTGCCAAAATGTGACATTTGCCCACAAACCCTTGACAAGAGCCATTCAGTAACCCACATTGCACATTGATAACATAACAATTATTGGTCTTATACCGATTATCATATGAAAAGGGATAAATATCTATATTGGAAAAAAATTATTTAAAGGAGGTTTGATTATGGCAAGGAGGTACGGACCGCCATTATATGGCAAAAAGTACTGTGGAAACACTAATAAAATGGAAGTTCATGATCTTGATAATGAAGATACTAGTCCTTCAGGTTGTCAGATTGATGAAATAATTGATGCTGGACATGCCAGGAGTTTTAATCCTGATACATTGGAACAGGCTCACAGTGAAGGTTACGATAATTGTGCAAAATGTATAGGAGGAAGTACAAGATAAATTTTTCACAAACAGTAACTGATTGATAAGGCAAATAGAAGCTAGAATTCCTCAACTACTATGATTCAAGAAAAACACAGATAAGCGAAATTAGGGCCTTATTAATAGAAGGTTGACGTTGGTCAATGGGATGAGATTCCCACTATTTTCATATTTGACCGAGATATTTTATTATGATATACAATAAAAAATGTCATTATGGTGAATGACCGGAGAGATATAAGTCCATATGTGCTCTCTTTGCCAAATGAGACACTGTTCTGTTGATTGGCCACAGTCCTAAAAGATATAAAGGACTGGTTCAAGAATATTCGGTGTACACAAAAATTGCATTGGATGATCCACATAAAATCCATTGTGTGCGGGGAGTACTTGCCAGAGATGGCTATCTAGGAGGATATATGATGAATATAAAGCTAAGGCATATTATTAGGTTCCTGGAAAACTACCAAGGTGAAATTATTATCTCCATTGCTAGTACGGTGCTTGGTGTATTATTGGGCGTATTGGTTTATTCCCTTATATTGAATTCGAGAATAATCGACTTAATTGTTATCGCCCTTATTTCTACCAGCATTATTTTTATGGTGGGATTATCTTTCAATATTAAGAGGAATCTCACCTGGAAAATCCGAGGGATGGAATCGTTAATAACTGAAATCTATGGAAGACCACATAAGCCCACTCAATACGTTCGGCGCCTTTCGCACTTTGCAATTGAGAAACAACTTTTAGCTAAAGATCTTGTACAACAGCAATTACCGCCATTAATAAAGCGCTGTTGCAGAGAAAATGCAGGGCTTCTTAAAATAGCGCTTGTTATTGATTCCGGGACGACTCTAGCACCAGTATTTCCAAAATTGAAATACTATGGTTATGGCGATGCGCTCGAAGATATTTCTAAAAATATAGCAATTTACACGAATAGCCTTTCAGGAGTAACTGCCTTTAACCAAGAGACTGGACTTGAACCATACAAAGTGGAAGACACAGCTCTTCACTTACTCGGAGGCACTCCTCTTGAGGAATATAGAGCAAACACTGGTGAAGATACTTTAGAGGCATTGAGGGACCTTCGAAAGGAGTATTGTCCAGAAAATAATTGTCTTGTAATAGGCATTATTACAGCCAATTGGCTATTAGTTACGCGAGAGTACAACCAAGTGTTCATCTGTGCGAGAGGTCGAGGGCATCATGACTTTAAAAAAGAGGTAGTAAAGATATCTGACAAAATTATTATCGTTGCTCCACTTGGGAAAATTCTGAGACTCAACACGCCAGAGGAGCTCAACAAGGTGCTAGAGGAGGAAGAAGTGAGTCGATACGACGGATTCAAGATTGATTCCGAAAGTCGAGAGAATACTTACATGTTGACCTCGAAAAGAAAGAGAAGAGATTCTATTCTTTTCCCACATTCTCAGGAATTGATACGCGCTTCTCAAACACCAGATAAATCTCAGAACTATATTTTAATAAAAAAAATACCGACATTTGATCCGAAATTGCCTCGGGAAAAGCAAATAGAAATGGAAATTCCACACTACTACTTTCGACCTCATGCCTATAGGGTATTCGGTATTCAGATATAGGTGTCCGATTGGCTCGTACCTGTTTAGCCTTAATAACATCAGAGGAAGACAAAAGTAAATATTTTCCAGAATATTTGAAATCGCTTAAATGGCTTCTTTCAAAAAGAAGTAAAGATGGTATTTTAATATCGCCTCATTATGGAGCTTTGCTAATAGCTGTTTTGGGAACAATATTAGAAAAGTATGAATTGTCTGAAGAGATATCAGAAGAATTTAAAAATGCTATTAAAACTCATTTTCATTATTTAAGGACAGAATTTTATAGAGGAATAGAAGATGACAGATTATGGCGAAATGAACCCTGGCAAATAGGGCTTATTTTATTAGGATTATTAAAATCAGGGAATTTATCATGTTCTTTGTTTGATGATTTTAACTTCAATGAAGAGCTAGAAGCTAGATTAAAGATAATGTGGGATGATGATTCAGAATGGGTTGATATAGTTGACACTGCAGGATTAACAGTGGGACTAGCAAGTTATTTATTTGAAAGAAGTGAATATCTAGAAAAAAACGACATAGATAGCAATCTTATAAATAAAGAAAATTTCCCCAATTTTATTACTTTTCGGAAAAAATTCTCTGGGAAAATACCTAGTGTATTTATTTTATATTCAAGAAAAGATGAACATATAGCTTTTAGGTTGGGAAAAGCTTTAAAAGAAAGAGGTGTAAAAGTTTGGCGGAGTGAAAATGAATTACTCGTAGGGCATGATTTTGAATCTAAAATTTATGAGGGAATTCGAAATTCAGATTATCTTGCATTAATAATAACAAGAAATAGCTTGAAGTCAAAATGGGTTCGAAAAGAATTAAATAGAGCAAGAATGAGGGAAATTGAAAATAAAGAGATTATTATCCTTCCTTTGTTATTTGAAAAATGTGAATTACTAAATAAACTAAGGAGAAGATAATATGCAGATTTTACAGATAATTTTGAAGTTGGTTTTAAAAAATTGTTGAAGACATTACTTCCGAACAATACTAACAGTCCTGGATTTGATGTGAAATTTGAAAGATGTAAACTGTCCTCTAAATATAAGAAATGTCCTTTTTTGTAAAAGTGAAAGAATCACAGGTGCTTTAATAAGTCCTATTGCAAGTAAAAAATATCCTAATATATTATGTGATGATTGTGGAAATTGGTGGTAAGAGGGATTAGAGAAATTTATATGGAATTGGGATATATTACTTACTAACTTTGTTAGCAAGTGATATCATTCCGATAAAATTATAGCTAAAATTCCTAGAAATAGAATAAAAGAGGCGAGTGGAGACCAATATCCCCCTGGTCTCCCGATTCAGAAAAGGACCGCAAAGCGGATTTAACACATCAAAATTTAAGACGATTATTAAAAGAGAATTTCTCATTATAAAATAATCGATTATTTTTTAGGGATCGCAATGTTTACAAGATCGATATCCTGCAGCTATAGCTTCCTCTCTTGTGTCAAAGTGAGTAACATTAACCCATGGTAAATAGCTACAGCAAGGTCTATGGAAGACTTTGGTTTTTGTATTTCCTATATAATAATCTTCTTCTCCTCTACAATCGCTACAACCGCAACAAGCAATTTAATTAATTAATATTAAAAACAGAAGAAAAATAGTTAACAGAAAAGAAATCCAACCTAAATATTTTTTCATCTTCTCTCCGCAAAAAAATTATTAGTTAAAAATTATATTTCAATAAGACTTCAATTCCCAACAAATTTATTCTGTTTTATGGCTCGGTGTAAATGATATTCTGGTGGAACCTACTGATTTACCTTTTCTCACCCTTACATCTATGATTACTTCATAACCGACTGTAGCGCTAGATATTCTGAACGGGATTATTGCTTCACCATAATTATCAGTGTAGCTAGTTTTAGTTGTTTCAGTTGAGCTATAGTGTGCAGTTGCTTCTAAGCTAGCTCCAGGAATTGCCTGGCCGCCCGATTCATAAAAAAGATGGCTGTGCCGATTTTAGCACCTCGTTAAATATAGACGTCCACTCCAATGGAATTTTCTCACAATGGAAATAAAATAGAATTTAAATCAAATTGAAAAAATCTAAAATAATTCCTAAAACAAATTAGCTTTCAGAAGATATTTTTAAAATCAAGGAAAATCTAGTGTCCAAATAGTGTCCATAAGACGTCTAAATTGGCCTAAAATCGCCTGACAGAATCTAAATCAGAAACAATGTAAGTTTCTGATAAATAATGTAATTACTTCATTTTCAGCAAATTGCGTTATCCCCCTTAAACTGATTCGTAATCAGTAGGTCGAGGGTTCGACTCCCTCTGCTGGCTCCATCTTATCCCCTTATTTTTCAATAGTTTTCCTCAGGGTACAGTTTTAGCCAGAGTATGCTATTTTAAGCTATTTTTGACACCAAAATGGCAAATGAGTGGCAAATCTGTATTGAATTATGTCAAAGGTAGAGTACCGATCTTACAAACCGGGGATCACTGGTTCGAATCCAGTACCGCCCACCATACCAGTTCAGGCCTCAACTCTATAGACATGTCTAACTTCAAATTTTTCTCATATAAGACTAGTTTGACACTTTCCCCTTAGATTTATATCCTAGTACCGTATTATTATAAGTAAATTGGCCATAACAAAACAGGGAAAGATCAACAAGGACAATAAAACAAAAAGATCAATATAGACTTGTCCATAAAATCCTCGGCTGTGATTGGACCCCATTATCATTGGTCTGGATCGAGAAGTATGTTAGAATAATTGTAATTTGCCTGAGATGGCATGACATATCACCGGAAAAGTATGAAGACTTCTAGCCGGTAGAGGAGCAGTCACATGGCTAAAAGTAGAGACAAGAAAAGAGTCCAGGACAAGAAGAAACCGAAGAGAACCTTAAAGGAGAAGAGGAAAGCGAAAAAGGAAAAAGCCCAGGCATTGGACCAATAATTGCCTGCTGCGGATTCAATGGAACCTGTTTCCAGCTTCCAATCTTCAAATGTGGAGGCTTTAGCCGGAAGAGAAAAGAAAAGGTGGAATAATGGAAACGACGCGAAAAAGAAGAGAGAAAAAAGAAAAATATTGGAAAAAGACCGAATCTAACAAGAACAAGGACCAAAAGAAAACAACTCCGGCCAAAAAGAGTAAAAATAAAAAATCCAAAGTGAAGCTGACCATCCCTTCCCGGAGGAAAGCGGG
>AWNV01000026.1 GCA_000493965.1 Candidatus Aminicenans sakinawicola JGI OTU-1 | reverse complement strand
GAACTCATGAAATAGGGTATAAAAAATTGCTCATAAATAACGCATTAAAGAAAGCAGTTTCGCAGTCAAGATGCATGGTTTCATTTATACTGAGTAACTGTGCCCAGTTAAATATGTTCAAAGCGATAATTTGCTTCTTCATCGGGAAAAATCAAGCGTGAAAAATATGT
Organism: Candidatus Aminicenans sakinawicola JGI OTU-1; assembly: GCA_000493965.1. GTDB lineage: Bacteria > Acidobacteriota > Aminicenantia > Aminicenantales > Aminicenantaceae > Aminicenans > Aminicenans sakinawicola. The sequence goes on along the minus strand of AWNV01000026.1, from coordinate 41,704 downwards.
CGCACCGGCAAAATAATCCTTTTTTCCTATAAATAACTGTTTTTAAATACTGTTCAGGCTCATAAAGCTTGGATTAAGAAACTTATGTCATGAGTTCTGAAATTATACCGATACCTTTATTTAACCTTGATGAAATCTGCTTGTCAGCTTGATTTTTCGCAAAATTAAGAGAGTTGCTTTCTTTATTGAACCTAATCTTAATTATAATCGGCATTCTTTTCCCTAAGGTAAAGCAGATGAGTTTGAGGGGATGGAAGAAGCGACATTGAAGATTAAGCCTTTTGAGTCGATCTTCGAGGGAACCAGCCGAAGTCGGGCCTGATGGATGTGTGAGCATTGTATAATTAAAGGTGCGGTGTTAATTATGGCTGAGGGACATCACAGCGCTGCTTAAAATAAACATGCGGAGTTCCGGCAGAGCCGAGAAGATCGGGGAGGAAATGGCGTTAAAAATCTTAGTGGAGCGCAGACATGCCCTCAAATTTATCTTATCTAAATAATCTATCAGCAATTTTTACCCTTTGGACGAGCCGATCTTACCGCATATGCTGCGTTACAGCCCATTCGTGGTGAAGGACCACAACCTCATGGGCTGTGCCTCGCATCTGCAGCAAGCTTGACTCGTGAATAATTCAGGCTAGATACGCATTATTACGATGAGCATCTCTTTTCAGGAAGGGAAAAGAGGCAAAGCGTCCTTCCTGTTTGTAGCTGTTAGTTTATAAATATGTCTGTTTTTATTTTAAAATTTGATTTAAAATAATGGACTAAAAGAACTAAAATGCATTCCTCATTTATACACCTTCATAATCACTCTGAATATAGCATCCTGGACGGGGGTTTAAAAACCGCCGACATGGTAGAGACCGCCTATAATTATAATATGCCGGCTGTAGCACTGACAGACCATGGAAATATATTTGGAGCGGTCACTTTTTTCAGCCAGGCAAAAGAGAAAAAGATAAAACCGATTTTAGGCTGTGAAGTTTATATCGCTCCTCACAGCATGAAAGACAAGAAACCCAACAAAGCAGGACCTTTACATTACCATTTAGTCTTACTTGTCAAAAATGAGAAAGGTTATAACAATCTTTGTAAACTTATCACAAAAAGTTATCTGGAAGGGTTTTATTATAAACCCAGAATTGATAAAAAGCTGTTGGCTGAATACAGCGATGGGTTGATTGCCTTATCTGCATGTTTAAAAGGAGAAATTAGTTACAACTTAGTCTTTGGACTCGAAGACAAGGCTGAAGAGGCAGCTCTGGAATATTCCTCCTTCTTTGAACAGGGAGATTTTTACATAGAGATACAAGACCATGGCCTTAAGCCTCAAAAGGAGATCAATCCTCTTCTTCTTCGGCTCGCCAGAAAACTAGCTCTTCCGATAGTTGCCACAAATGACGTTCATTACCTTAGAAAAGAGGATGCAGAAAGCCATGATGTTCTTCTGTGTGTTCAGACAAATAAAAAAGTAACTGATCAGGACCGGATTCGTTTTGGTACGGAGGAATTTTATTTCAAGTCTACTGAAGAGATGGAAGAACTTTTCAAAGAAATCCCTGATGCTATCCAGAATACAACTGAAATTGCCACAAAATGCAATTTTTATTTTCCTTCTTCAGGATATTTCCTTCCCAGCTTCAAAGTTTCGGATGGGACTTCTCTGGAAGAATATTTTGATTCAGTAGCAAAAAAGGGATTCGAAAAAAGAATGCAGTACATCAAGAAGCGAGCAGATAAAAGTGTGCTTCAGGAATATGAGAACAGACTGAAAAAAGAGATAAGACTGGTTAAAGAAATGGGTTTTGAAGGGTATTTCCTTACTGTCTGGGACCTTATCCGCGAAGCAAAATCGAGAGGTATTCCTGTTGGTCCTGGAAGAGGTTCGGCAGCAGGAAGTCTCCTTGCCTACAGCTTGGGGATTACGGACATAGATCCTATTGAGTATGACCTTTTGTTTGAAAGGTTTTTAAACCCGGAAAGAATCTCCCTTCCTGATATTGATATAGATTTTTGCGGCCGGCGCAGAGATGAAGTCCTTTCCTATGTCACGAATAAGTATGGACAGGAAAACGTCTGTCAGATCATCACTTTTGGAACCATGGCAGCCCGTCAGGCAGTGAGAGATGTTGGGAGAGCTCTGGAAGTTCCCCTCCCGGAAGTTGATAAGATTGCTAAGATGATTCCCCAATTCGGGCCGGATGCTACTATTGAGGGGGCGTTAAGGAAAATTCCTCAAATAAGCGAATTAAGAGATCAAAAACCTAAAATTGCAAATCTCCTTTCCATAGCTCAAAAATTGGAAGGACACGTAAGACATCCCTCCATTCATGCTGCAGGGATAGTTATTACACCAAAACCCCTTGTGGAATTTATGCCGCTTTACAAATCGGTCAAAGGAGAGATTACAACACAATTTCCAATGCAGGACATTGAAAGCATTGGCCTCCTAAAGATGGATTTGCTGGGGCTGCGAAACCTGACTGTGATCCAGGACACTATAGATCTCGTTAAAAAATACAGAGGCACGACAATAGACCTTAATGCAATCCCATTAAACGACAAGAAAACCTTTAACTTATTTCAATCAGGTAATACAGATGGAGTTTTCCAGTTTGAAAGCCGGGGGATGAAGGATTTACTCAGAAATTTCAAGCCGGAAAATTTCCGTGATTTGATCGCATTGAATGCGCTTTATCGGCCAGGTCCATTGAAAAGCGGAATGACCGATGAATTCATAAAATGCAAAAACCATCCAGATCGTATCAGTTATGAACTGCCCGAATTAGAACCTATCTTAAAAGAAACTAAAGGTCTCATAGTTTATCAGGAACAGGTTATGAGGATCTCTACGGAAATTGGCGGTTTTTCTATGGCCGAGGCCGACATCTTACGTAAAGCAATGGGTAAGAAAAAAACCTCTGTTATGAAATCTCAGAAAAAGAGATTTATCCAGGGGGCAAAAGAAAAAGGAATAAGCCAGGCTAAAGCCACTAAGATATTTGAACAGATAAAGTACTTTGCAGGATACGGATTTAATAAATCTCATAGTGCTGCATATGCCTACCTTGCCTACCGCACGGCTTATCTTAAAGCCCATTTCCCGCTTTGTTTTCTGGCCGCACTCCTAACTTCCGAAGCCGATAGAGGGGCTACTTCACATGTAGTAAAGTACATTAATACATGCAAAGAAATGGGGATCAATGTGCTCCCGCCTGATATTAATAAGAGCAATTTTCACTTTAGTGTCGAAAACAATAACATCCGATTTGGGCTTTCAGCTATTAAGAATATTGGTGAAAGCGTAGTCCGTGTTTTTCTTCGGGCAAGGGAAAAGGTAGGGAAATTTGTTTCTCCGTTCGATATTTTTCAAGAGGAGGACCCTAAGGTTATAAACAGGAAAGTGATAGAAAACTTGATAAAATCCGGAGCTTTCGATTCCATAGGATGGAAGAGGTCACAACTTTTTCACCTGATAGATAAGATGATTGAATATGCACATAACATCAAGAAAAATAATTCTATGAAGCAAAACCTGCTTTTCGGCAGTGGACAGATCGAACCTCCCCTTATTCCTACCGAGATAAAGGAAATGAGTGAATGGAATGAATCTCTTTTTCTTTCTTATGAAAAAGATGCCCTTGGGTTCTATATTACAGGCCATCCACTGGCCCAATACGGAAAGATTCTGAATAAGCTTGTTTCTCATTCTATAAGCCAGGTGGATGAAGAAAAAGATTTTAATAATGAAATAACAATTGCAGGAATTATTTCTTCTATCAAACCACTTAAGACCAAGAAAGATGAGAGAATGGCAACTTTCATTCTTGAGGATCTGAGCGGCCAGATTGAGGTTGTGATTTTCCCCGAGAGTTATAATAAATATAATATGTACCTCAGACAAGACCTGCTTGTCTGGATCAAGGGGAATTTTCTTGGCGAGGGAGAAAGCCGAAGAGTTCATCTACTTCAAATCATGCCCCTCTCAGAAGCTTTCCAGAAACTAGCAAAAAGAGTTTTTCTCAGGATTTTTCTCCCTGGTATTGAGGAGTCAGTTTATGAGGAATTAAAAAGTATCCTGGATAAAAATCAAGGAAATTGCCCGGTCTTTTTTCAGCTTGAGACACCCCATTCTTTTCGTCTGACTCTCCGGTCAGTAGATATCCAGGGTGTTTCTCCTTCGGAAAAACTCACAAAAAATATTGAGAGTCTCTTGGGAGAAGAATCTGTTTTTGTAGAATATTAGCCTGTCCTGCATATTAAATATTTTCTGTCCTGCATGGACAACATGGAAAAAGACCTGCAATAAAATTATAACTGCAAGTCATAAAATACAACTTTTTAGCCGTTTCCTATAACCTGGAGTTATATTTTCATGAGAATTAGTATAATCAGAAAATCAGGGCGAAAAATGGCAAATGGATGCTGTCTGCTGCCCTTTCGCAACCAGGAATCCCATTTTAAATTCCAGTTAGAGAAACTTACGCTCAAAACAAATTGACATATTTGAGATAATAATGTTAACTAAACTGGATTATTCACGAGTCGAGGTTGATGCAGATGCAAGGCACAGCCCATGAAGTTGTGGTCCTTCACCACGAATGGGCTATAACGCAGCATATGCGGTAAGATCGGCTCGCCTGAAATGTAAAGAATGCCGATGATATAGAGGAAAATAATTGTATGGTAAAAGAGTTAAATGTTATGCTGAAAGAAATATCAACGTAACTGGCAGATATAATGGAAAATAAATATTGGTGTCGGCATAATTTATGAATAATTCAGGTTAAATGTTGTTATTAAATGCTAATATTTGAGCTTTGAAATGTCTTATAAACTAATTATCGCAGATACCAGCTCATCTGTAATAAAGGCTGTCCAGATTGCTTTCCATGAGCCGGAGTTTGAGGTTTATCCTTTTAAGGACGGTGCGGAAGTAATAAATAACATCGCTAAGATAAAGCCTGATGCTGTAGTTTTAAATCTTTCGCTCCAACAAATAGATGGGTATGAAGTCTGCCAAACCCTAAAAAACCAGGGCCAGGTAATGGACATCCCGCTTATTTTGCTCAAGAGGGCTTTTGAGGTTCCGGACAAAAAGAAATTGGCTGCACTCGAGTATGACGAAATAATCCAGGAACCTTTCGATTCAGAGAAATTAGCTTGCACAGTCAGGAAATTAATAAGGGCGAAAAAAGATCCAAAAACGCTTCCAGAGGAACCACTCCCGGAAGAAAATTCTGACTTTGAATTTAAAGTAGAGCTTGATGACAATGTTAAAAACCTGATAAAAAAGGAGATTTTTCAAGTTGAAAGAGAACTCGAAAAAAGAATCAAGGCTCGAATACTGGCAGATCTCAAAAGCCATCTTGGCAAAAAGTAAGCCGCCTTCTATTTTCTATTTTATCTACAGAGAGTATCGCACAGGAGCACTGCCTTTCATGTACGTGAAGATAGTACAATAAAATAATGGAAAATATTTGCAAAATTGGTAAAATATCGAATACGAAAAAGGATAAAAATGAAAAAGATAATCCTGGAGAAAGCATACAATCCTGAACCAGTCGAAAAAAAATGGTCCAGCTTCTGGATCACAGAAAAACTGTTTACACCAGAGGTCCCTTCTTCGAAGAAAACCTTCTCTCTGGTTCTCCCTCCTCCTAATGTTACAGGCTCTTTACATATGGGGCATGCTCTTTGCTTTACACTTCCCGATATTATTGTTCGCTGGCGTAGGATGCAGGGATACAATGTTCTCTGGCTTCCAGGGACTGACCATGCCAGTATTGCTGTTCACAATGTGATAGAACAAAACCTGGACAAGAAAGGCTTAACGCGGGAAAAAATCGGCCGGAAGGAATTCCTAAAAGTCGCATGGGACTGGAAGGAAAAATACGGCAGAGTTATCATGCACCAATTGAAAAGCCTCGGAGCTTCCCTGGACTGGACAAGGGAGAGGTTTACTATGGATGAGGGATTTTCCAGGACGGTCCGGCAGGTTTTTGTTGACCTTTACAAAGAGGGCCTCATATACAGGGATTATTATCTGGTGAACCGCTGCCCTCAATGTGGAACTGTCCTTTCAGACATCGAAATCGAGCACAAAGAGCTGGATGGCAAACTATATTACATCAAGTATCCACTCATGAATTCTAAAGACTTTATCACTGTAGCCACAACAAGGCCTGAGACAATGTTAGGTGACACAGGAGTAGCTGTCCATACGGATGATGAACGTTATGCAAAATTTCATGGGAAAAAGGTCTGTCTTCCCATTGTAAACAGAAATATCCCCGTCATTACGGACGACAGAGTGGAAAGAGAGTTTGGGACAGGAGCAGTAAAAGTTACACCGGCCCATGACCCTGTCGATTTTGAACTCGGAAAGAGTCATAACCTTCCGCAGATAATCGTAATTGACGGGTTAGGAAGAATGACTGAATCAGCCGGGAGAGAATTTAAAGGGTTGGACAGGTTCGAATGCCGGGAAAAAATTATCTTTAGGCTGAAAGAGATAGGACTGCTCGAGAAAATCGAAGACTACAAACACGCAGTCGGGCACTGCTACCGCTGTTCGACCATCATTGAGCCGAATCTTTCCTGGCAGTGGTTTGTTAAAGTAGCTCCTCTGGCAAAAGAAGCTATACGAGTTGTAGAGGAAGGGGAAATCGAATTTATACCTCCAAATTGGGCCAAGACCTATTTTGAATGGATGTACAACATTCATGACTGGTGTATCTCACGGCAGTTGTGGTGGGGACACAGAATCCCTGCCTGGTACTGCAAGGATTGTTCTCATGTGAATGTGGTAATGGATACACCTGAGAGATGCGATAAATGTGGAAGCAAAAATCTTGCTCAGGATGAAGATGTGCTTGACACATGGTTTAGCTCTGCTCTCTGGCCCTTTGGAACAATGGGCTGGCCTGAAAAGACCGAAGATTTAAAAGTATTTTATCCTACAGACCTCATGGCCACAGGATTCGACATCATCTTCTTCTGGGTTGCCAGGATGATCATGATGGGGATGAAATTTATGGAGGAAGTTCCTTTCCGCCATGTTTTTATAAACGGACTCGTCAGGGATTTTAAAAGGCGGAAAATGAGCAAGTCAGAGGGCAATATTATCGATCCTCTTGAAATGATTCAAAAGTACGGTACAGATGCTTTAAGATTCACAATAGCTGCTCTTACTATTCCAGGTATGGATATATCTCTCTCTGAGGAGCGAATGGCAGGCTATCGAACTTTTGTAAATAAGATATGGAACGCTTCCCGCTTCGTGATGATGAACCTGGAGAGCGAAAATTTATCGGCAAAAAATGAAGAACTGACCCTTGCTGACAGATGGATCAGGAGCAGGCTTACAGGAGTAATCGAAGATTTAAACGATTCCCTGGAGAAATACAAGTTTTATGAGGCAGCAGACAGACTCTACCACTTCATCTGGCACGAATTCTGTGATTGGTACATTGAATTGGTCAAGCCGAGCCTCAAAAAGGGGAATCAAACAAGCCAGGCTGTGCTCGTGGATGTTCTGGATCAAATATTAAGGCTTCTTCATCCATTCATGCCCTTTGTTACAGAAGAGATATGGCAGTATCTTCCATCTGCAGGAAAATCTCTGACAGCAGCAGCTTTCCCAAAAGTTAAGGAAACATGGAAAGATAAAAAAGTCGAAGCTGATATGAAGGTTATTCAGGATGCAATTACCGAAGTTCGGACCATAAAAGCAGAGAATAAGATAGCTCCAGGAAGGGCGATCGATCTATTGGTAAAGATTAATGCAGGATTAAATATGAACGAGGAAGTAAAAACCTATATTCAGTCAGCAGCAAATGTCAGAAACATAGAACTTTTTAATGAATTTCCACAGGACAGGAAAATTCTAAAAGGAGTTATCGGCTCCTTTGCAATTCCCGTTGAGGAAGGGCTGGTCAACTTTGAAAATGAAAGACAGCGCCTGGAGAAAGAGCTGTTGAAAGTCGAACGGGAAATAGAAAAAATCGAAAAAAGGCTTCAGAATGAGAATTTTCTGAGTAAGGCCCCGGAAGATATTGTTAAGGAAGCCAGAGACAGCCTCCACAATCTTGAAAAGAAAAAGAAGAAACTAAAAGAGAACTTAGATTATATCCTTTTGTTGATTTAGCCTAAATCCCTCACTTTGTTCATTCATCTCAGCATGGAAAAAAGGAAACTTATATGATCACTAACAGTTAATCGCACCTGGTATTCACCGAGAACTGCCATCGGTCCGACCACTTCAACACAGTTGACTGATTCTTTAATAATTTAACGGAATATAGCAATAGGAGTATCGTCGTGTGTATTATTTGCCTTTTCGGCGAAATCGAAAGAGATCTTTGTAATGTGTCAGAAAATAAGACTTTCTTATAGGGAATATACCTTCACGTACCGACCTGACATCTTCTATCGAATAAAATGCTTTTGGATTAAATTTCTCGATGATTCCAATGACATCCTCAAGATTAGTCCGTCTTACAATCATGTAAAGGAGATGTACTTTGCCTCTTATGCCGTGGCCTTCAATGCTCGTTATTCCATAATTCTTTGATTTTAGAAAGCTTATTAATTCAGATGAATCTTTATTGGTTATAATGCGAATGATTAAGGACCCTATTGCCATCCTCTTTTCAATATGCATGCCAACAAAATTCCCCATGGCAAAACCGCCTGCATAGGCGATGTAACAAAAAACATTATTCAGATTCTGCATGATTTGCCCGATAGCGAGAAGCCATATAAAGACTTCAAAGAAGCCAAGTATAGGAGCAAGATATTTAAATCCTTTAGAGATGAATACTATGCGTATTGTCCCGAGTGAGACATCAAAAATCCGGGCAGTAAATATTAATAATGGCAGAATAACCAATTTAAAAATTTGTGAGCCAAAAAACACCTCAAAACTCATCTTGCTTGTATCACTTAATTATCCTGAATTATTCATAAATTATGCCGACACCAATATTTGTTTTTCATGATATCTGCCAGTTACGTTGATTTTTCCTTCAGCATAACATTTAACTCTTTTCCCATGCAATTCTTTTCCTCTATATCGGCACTCTTTACCTTCCAGGCGAGCCGATCTTACCGCATCTGCTTCGTTACAGGGCATTTGCGGTGGAAGACCACAGCTGCTCTGTGCCTTGCATCTGCAGCAACCTCGACTCGTGAATAACCCAGGTTATTTATATAAAAATAATAATTAACTTTGAAAGGCGTATTATAAATCTTTTTTTTTATTTTTCAATTAATTTATGCGCAATTTTATCCAGAGGTTTAATGGAATAATTTAAAATACTCATAAAAAGCATATAATAAGCTGTAATCGACTAGAATACCAATGCACTCTACACACAATAAAAGGATTGCTTGTTACATATTATAATTTTCTTTAAAATAGTAAAAAACAACATTCAAGCGAGCATCAATGAAAATTGGATATGAAATTATAAGATTAAAAACCTGTTCCTCTACTAATGACCTTGCAATAGAAATGGCTCTCAAAGGGGATACTGAAGGGACGGTTGTTGTATCTGAAACGCAGACAAGAGGAAGAGGGAGGAAGCAGCGGGCTTGGTTTTCCCCCAGGGGCAAAGGGCTCTATATGTCTGTTATTCTCCGTCCTCCAAAATCCAACATATCGCTTCTTTCTCTTGCCGCAGGCATGGCTGTGAGTGATGCTACCCGTGACACAGCAGGAATCCGTGTTCTGCTCAAATGGCCCAACGATTTGGTCTGGCAGAAGTGGAAACTGGGGGGTATTCTCTGTGAGAGCAGCTTTCTGGGGAACCACCTCAACTATGTTATCCTTGGGATAGGATTGAATATAAGCCAGCGGAAGCAAGATTTTCCTGGGGAAATCCGCTCATCCTCAATTTCTCTTGAGGTCATTACAAATAAGGAAATTGATAGGAAGATTTTATTGGAAAAAGTTTTAGAGGCTCTCAACTATTGGTACAGTCTCTTTTTACACAAGGATATTGGGGAAATACCAGTTCTCTTCCGGAAATATTCTGTAGTTCCTATTGGAAAGGAAATCGTCATGGAAACTGATATGGGAGACATATCAGGAGTTTATAATGGCATTGATACTAACGGCGGCTTAATTTTAAATATTGGGGGCAAGGATGCATCTTTCTACGACGCTCGCATAAAAAGAATAACAGGATTGACGGAGGATTAAAATGCTTTTAGCTGTGGATATTGGGAACACGAATATTGTTATAGGTGTTTTCGAAGGGGAAAGACTCATAAAACACTGGAAAGTCAAATCAGAAAGAGAAAAAACCTGTGACGAATATAGCATAACCATCTTAAACTTGTTTTCTCTATCAAATTTTAAGATGAGGGAGATAGATTCTGTAATTATCTCAAGCGTTGTCCCTCCTTTGACTCCTGCGTTTCAAAAATTGAGCCTTAGTCTGTTTCATCTTAAAGCACTAACTGTCGGGCCTGGTTTAAAAACAGGCATGTCTATCCTCTGTGAAAACCCGGTAGAAGTTGGGGCGGACAGGATTGTTTCCTCAGTTGCAGCTTTTGCAAAGTTCGGAGGGCCTTGTATCATTGTTGATTTCGGGACAGCCACAACTTTTGATGCTGTATCTTCCGCAGGAGAATATCTGGGCGGCTCTATTGCTCCTGGAGTTCAAATCGCAGCCGAGGCTCTTTATCTCAAGACTGCCAAATTGCCTCGCATAGAAATAAAAAAGCCCTCAAAAGCTATAGGACGCACTACGGTTTCGAGCATGCAGTCCGGCCTATATTTTGGCACAATTGGCCTTGTTTCAAATATTATAGAAAAGATTAAGAAAGAGCTTGGAGAAAGTGTTAAAGTCATAGCCACAGGAGGGTATGCATCCTTGATCTGCCAGGAAATTGAGTCCATTGATTTTCATGAGCCGAATCTGGTCCTGGAAGGACTCAGAATCATTCACGACAGGAATAGGGAATGACAGGAAAAAGGAGTCAATATTTTCAAACTATTGCACACTTTTTCTTTGAACAGCGCGGTTCTCCTTTTTTCCTTTCGTCAAAAGAACTCGACCTTATTGATACCTGGGAAAAAACAGGAATCCCTCTTCGAGTGGCTTTGGAAGGTATTAGGGAATCTTTTGAGAACATAAAGATGAAACCAGGGAAGAAAAAGAAAATTTTTTCTCTCACTTTCTGTAATGCATGTGTATTAAAATCATTTGAACAGCATAGGGAAAAAAGAGTTGGGCAAAAAAGAAAGGTTGAGGACAGAACTGAGAAACAGAAAAGAGTCAAAAAAGAAGTTAGAAGATTTTTAAATTGTATTCCTGAAAACATGAATTACTTAAGGGAAGTTTATTCCCAAATTTACAGAGATCAGTTGCAAAAAGATTTTGATGAGGCCAAACTTGAACAAGAGGAAGAACGAATCGAGGGATTACTCGTACAAAATGCATCGGATGAAGAGAAAGAAAAAGTCAGGAAAGATGTTCTTGGAGAATTTCGTGTCAAGAACAAAGATGAGTTGGACAGGATTTTTAGGGTAAAATTGGTAAAGCATTTAAGGGAAAAGTATAAGATTCCATATATTTCCCCTTTTTATTATTAACCTAGATTACCCATGTCCACCTGGGTTATTCATAAAAACTACTATGATGAGGCCGATAAAAGGAGATAAAACTTGATGACCTCATGTTTTGATGCTGTTGTCAAATTATCTTTGTCCATAGAGAATGAGTTTATCGATGGATTGTTGCTTTTAAAGAAAGTAAAGATTCCAGTTTCTATCAGATTTTATGAAAAATGTCCAATAAGCGAACATGGCCATTATTTTGCCTGCATATATTCGGTTCGACCTATTTCCTTAAAATGGATGGACAAGTTCAAGATCCAGAAGGCAAGAAGCCTCCAAGTCTTGGGAGAGGGGAAAATCCTTAATCCATTTTCCACAAAAACAAGCATGAAGAGTGTTAAGAAAAAGCTCTCTTTTCTCCAGCTGCTATTAGGAGATGAAAAACAAGCTTTTTTTGCTCTGGCCATGGAAAATGGAATAAAGGGCCTAAGCGAAAGAGAAGCAACCGACTTTTTCCAATTCTCAAAGAGTTTTCTTCTTGCAATAAGCCGAGAGTTAGAAGAAGAGGGAAAGGTCAAAGTCCTCTCTTTTTCTCCCCTTTTTATATTGCCCCATTCGTGCTTTGACTTTTTGTGCAAAGAAATACTTTCTTTTCTTGAAAAATTCCATGAAAGGAATCCTGCGGAAATTGGCGCTGCATTAGAAAGGATTAAAAAAAGATTTAACCTGCATCAACGAGTTTTATCCCTTGCCATGAAATATCTTTCCAGCACAGGGCAGATAAAAAGATTTGAAAATCTAGTTGCCCTTTCTTCTTTTAAAGTATCTTTGTCTTCCGAAGAGGAAAACCTCCTGGAGGAGTTGGATAAGATGGTTTTTAAAGGAGAGTTTTGTTCTATTTCTTTAGAAGATTTAAAGAAACGCTTTCGCCTCTCCTCGAAAAAGCTTAACAGACTGCTTTCTCTTATTATCGAGAGAAGAAAGATTGTGCAGAGGGAAGGCACTTTTTTTCTTCATTCTCACTGGATTGATGAGATAGTATGGAAGATTCAAAATTCTGGCAAGAAAGAACTGAGTGTTTCAGATTTCAAACAGATGACCGGGCTCAGCAGAAAGTATGCAATCCCTCTCCTAGAACTACTTGATCAGATGGGTGTGACCAGGAGAAAAGGGGTATCTCGCGAGATTCTTTAAAGTTAAAGGCAAAAACTTTATTCTTTTCTGTTGCTCCTTTTGGATGTTTGGGATAGACTAAACCACTCTTCCCTTCTGCTTTTGTCTTAAGAAATAGGGTTCCGAACCTGCTCTTTTAGATCATTTGTGCAATCAATGTTAAACCGGACATCCCCGCTGTGATGCAGAAGCCAATTAAGGAGATTGCGGATAAATCAGCACATACTGAGCCCAGAGTTATCCATGAACAGATTATTGCAGAAATTCCTATAATTCTTAAATTCTTTTTTATTCTTTTTTTCATTTCCATATGTATTTACAACAAATTGCATGCCATATCGTAACTTGTTTTAATTTCTACAGTTAAAGAAAGAGGGGTTTATTTTCGGGCACAGAGATGCGACAATCCTTGACAAAAAATGACAAAGTACATCATTACAGAATACTAAATTATTTTGAGGCGCAACCTGTATTATCGTAATATAAAGCCATGCTTTAACGGGTCGTCCGGGTCAATAAGCCACTCATTGCAACCCGTTATATAGGCACTGCCCGTGACCTCAGGAATTACAGCTTTATAGGAACCGAATTCGGTTGTCTCCACAACGCATCCTCTAAAGCATGTCCCCAGTATACTTTCGACAATAAAAGGTTCCTGTATTTTTATCTCTCGCCGGGCAAAATGCAATGCGGCCCTGGCACTAACACCGGTGCCAGTAGGGCTTCGGTCAACTTCACCTTCTGCAAAAATACACACATTTCGGCTGTGATGATTTTTTTTCTGAGGAGGACCGAGAAATATCGTACCGTAGAGGAAACTCAGGTCTTCTTCAAAAGGATGGCGGATAGGGAGATTTTTCATAACCGCATGTTTGATGCGCATTCCTGCATCAATAAGCCTTGAAAATTCATCAGGAATAAGATGCAATCCTAGGTCTTCTGCCCTGCAGAATGCATAGAATGCCCCTCCAAATGCAACATCATATGTAATTCTACCCATGCCAGGGACATTCACTTCCTGATCCAGGGCATAGACAAATGAAGGCACATTTCGGAAAGATACTTCTTTGACCCTTCCATCCTGTCTGTATGCTGTAGCAGTAACACGTCCTGCGGGGGAATCTATCCTGATGACAGGATTATCTCCTTCGATATTAATCAGACCAGTGTCTAGAGCAACTTTGGACAGGCCAATGATGCCGTGTCCACACATCGAGCTGTAGCCTTCATTGTGCATAAAAATTACTCCGATTGTACCGTCAGGCGTAGTGGGCTCTGTCATAATGCAACCGTACATATCTGCATGGCCTCTAGGTTCCCACATTAATGCTCTTCGAAGGTGATCTAGGTTCTCCTTTGCGTAGCGGCGTTTGGCAAGGATTGATTCCCCTTGAAGATTCGGCATCTCTCCCGTAATAATACGCAAGGGCTCTCCTCCACAATGGGCATCAATTGTTTTGATTCTTATCCAGTTTGACGGAGGTTTCCAGTTTGTTAACATTATAATTCTCTTTACAGGTCTACGTCGATGCCGAGATTTAAGTTCTTTGTATTGCGGAGGATCAATTCTCCTACAGCCACATCCTGGGACGCAATTCCTACAGATTTAAAGAATGTTAATTCTTTATCAGACTGGCGGCCAGGGATCTGGCCTGCGGCGACCTGCCCAATCTCGCCCTGGATGTGAGACTTTGTAATCTTTTTTTCATTAAGGGGAATAATCAAATCTCCTGCTTCTGAGAGAGCAGCAGATAAAGAATCAACAATGACTCTGGCCCGGGCAACTGTGTGTGCAGGAACTTCNTGCATTTCAGGGGTGTAAGAACCGATTCCGTTGATATGGACTCCATCTTTTAAGTCAGTATCTTCGAAGACAGGACTGAAGGAAGTTGTTGCTGTACAAATAATATCTGCATCCTTGACTGCCTGAGCAGGGGATCGGGCCACAAAAAGTTCGTGTGGGAAAGGTTTCCCCCTGCTTTTCAATTCTTTGACATAATTTTTTGCTGATTCTATTTCCCTGTCATAGATCCAGGCTTTCTCTATATATCTGACTGTACAAACAGCCTCTAACTGAGTTCTGCCCTGGATGCCTGCACCAAAGATAGCTGCGACCCGGGAGTTCTTTCGGGCTAGTAAGTCAGTAGCTACTCCTGATGCAGCACCTGTACGCAGAGCGGTTAAATAATTACCATCTATAATGGCTTCAGCCCTGCCTGTCTTCGCATTAATTACAATAAATACTGCATTGACGGTTGGCAGACAGCATTTAAGGTTTTCCGGGAAAACCGATACAATTTTAACTCCGAGAGAATCGTTTGCAGCCAAATAGGCAGGCATAAAAAAGGTTATTCCTTCCTGCTTTTTTACCAGAACTTGAATTCGCTGTGGAACAACAGCTTTTTCCTGGGACATCTGTACATAAGCTTGTTTTACAGCGTCGATAGCCTGAGCCATGTTTACAGATTGCTTAACATCGCTTTGTGAAATGATTTTAAGTTTCATAATCTTGCAGCTCTTAAGGGATTCATTTTTATATGGCTAATATGTCAAAGCTGCTCTGGCTTTGATATATGATTACAGTCGTACTCTGCATATACGACAATTTCAACTCGTGAACGATCCAGATGAATTTATTTCTTAACTTTTTTCTCTTTTTTTGTTTTACCCAAGGCTGATTTTAGCTTTTCGCCAAACATCCCTGATATCGATTCTGCAGAGACTGGAGGTTTAAGCTCTTTTTTCTTTTCTTTTTTGGGAATTTCAATTTTTTCTTCGGTCACTTCTTTTTCTTTTGTTTTAAGAGCAAAAAAAGCTTCTTGTTCTGACTCTTCAAATACGATTCTCTCCTCTATATATTTTTTCTCTCCTTTTCTTCGGCGGAGGTCCTTTTCTCCCTCTGTTTTTATCTTATACCTTTTCTTCTTGGGAGGCTTTTCTTTTCCCAGCCTTGGTGCCTCTTTTTCTTTTTTAATTTCTACAGCTGGTTTTACGGTAGGCTCAACGGGAATTTCAACCTCTGGTTCCTCCACAGGTTCAGGAGGCTGAATTTCGCCCACTGTACCTATTTCAGGTAGCATCTCTTCGTCATCTCTTTCAACATCCTCTTCTTGCGTGAGTTCCGGAGTAATTTCAACAGGCTTTTCAGACTTTATCTCTTCTTCGGTTTTAATTTTTTCCTGGTAGAAAAAGATGCCTGGATTTTTCTCTGACCTGACAAATTCCGGGGAAGAAAGCAGCGTATATTCGACGTCTTCCAGGGTAGTATGTTTGAGCATATCGACAAGATGAAACGCTCTTTGGTAATGAAGCGATAAATTTTTGATTCCTAAACCAAAATTCTTGAAAATAAGAATCATGAGTTCGCGAAGATCAAGATCATCTCTCTGGCTGTAAAGTGAAAAAAGCTTATGTAAAGTTTCTGTTTCCAGATATATGATTTTATTAGGAAGGGAGAATGTGGATATTTCCTGTTCGCCCTCTGAGAACTTATCTTCTTTATAGTCATAAGATAATTTTGAGACAGAAAGTTTCTTCTTTGACATTTTCAGCCCGAACCTGAAATGAGAAGTATCTTTCTTCTCTAACGTAAGGCTTGCTCCTTGAGAAACGTTATTTTCCTCATAAAATTCTTTTAGTCCCAGGAAGATGCATAGAGATGGGTAATAGTAAACCGTATAATCTTTGTTTTTGTCTGCATCAGTGAAAATATATCGTCTTGTCAGGGATAACTCTTTGTTGAGGTCTTTTGGGATTCTTACTCCTCCAGAGAGAATTTCTCTCCAGGCAAGATAGATTTTGAGGGGAAAATTCTGTAATTGAGTTGCTTCCTCTATGTTTTCTTCATCAAAAGTAGGAAGGGCAACTTTTGGCCTAATTAGAGGCAGATTCTCAAGGTAAGAATCAAGTATATCTTTCAGGAACCAGTGTCCCCAGTTGTCGTGGGAGACAAAAATAAATTTTTTCTTGTATTTTTTTTCTAAGATATAATTCAGGCTGAGACAATAAACATCAAACATCTCGCTTGATGGCTGCAATTCGAAAAACTTTGTAACTAGATCCATTGTTGAGACAGCTTGTTTTGACTCGTGAAAATATTTTTCAATTTTCTTTATCTTGCTTTCTGGAATTTTTACTTGTTTCTTTGTTAACTGCCAGTAATCATTCCAATTGAAATATTTTGGTAATTTAGAAAGAACGGTTTTTAAATTTTTCTCCAGGGTCTTCAAATCTTTTTCCGTCATCGGAAGTTCTTTGAGCCTTGGATCTTCCTCTTTTTTTAAAATCTCAGAAGTCAGAGATTTTTTCTCGAAATTACTAGGAAGAAGTACTTGTGTTTTGGTCTTCTTCATATAGTCTATATATTTCCTGAATATGCCTCCTCCGGTATAATCAACTTCAAGCATTTCACAATTGAAGTCCTCATAAACGGTTTTATTGATAACCCCAAGGACAATAGCTCCCTTAAAATCTTCGTGAGTCTTACTGTTTACCATCAGGACTTCGTCATATTCTTTGTAAATGAGGTCTCCGACTTCGTACTTACAATCGGGATTATATTTTTTGACTTCTTGATTTAATTGACTGGCATTTTTTTCAAATGCTATTTTTCTTGCCAGGTTATGAAGAGTCTGGCAAATGCTGCTTTGAGAGAGTTTTCCCTCTATGAACGATAAATCTTCTTCAGTGATCTCTACGTATTTATTCTCATTCTTCATTTTTATTCTTCAGTAATAATAACATGATTGTTTTTTGAATATGCAGCCTGTTTTCAGCCTGATCAAAGACAACTGAATGCTCGGAATCAATCACCTCATCAGTAACCTCTTCCCCCCTGTGGGCAGGAAGGCAGTGCATAAAAAGAGCCCCTTGTTTGGCTTTAGACATGAGTTCACTATTGACCTGGTAAGGGGAAAAAATTTTGAGTCTCTCTTCCTTTTCCTGTTCCTGTCCCATGGAAGCCCAGACATCAGTATACACAGCGTCCGCCCCATGAACAGCTTCTGAAGGGTCGTTTGTGAAGAAAACTTTGCTTCCCGATATTTTCCCTTCTTCTTCTGCCTGTTTAACAATTTCAGGGTCCGGTTCATATCCGGGAGGGGTTCCTACGATCATTGTGCTTCCCGTTTTAGCATTTGCAAAAAGAAGACTGTGGCAGACATTATTTCCATCTCCGATATAGGCAAGTTTAAAATCCCTCCGCCCCCTCAGCTTTTCATATAAGGTGAAAAAATCAGCCATAGCCTGGCAGGGATGAAGAAGGTCAGTCAGAGCGTTAATTACAGGAATTTTTGCAGTCTGGCCAAGATCAATAACATTCTGATGGGCAAAGGTTCTTATCATGATACCATCCACCCAGCGTTCCAGATTTTTTCCGACGTCGTATGCAGTCTCCCGTGTTCCAAGTTGAATATCTGTTGGTCCTAAATATATAGCTTCTCCTCCAAGTTGAAGCATTCCTACTTCGAATGTTACTCTAGTTCTCAACGAAGGCTTTTGGAATATCATCGCCAGGATTTTATTTTTAAGTTTATTTTGGTAGCTCCTGGGTTTACTTTTAATTTTCTTGGTTAAATCTAAAATCTGGCTGAACTGGTCAATTGTTAGATCTTTGATTGACAGAAAATCTTTCAACATTTTCATCTTCTAATGTTATGGTTTTATCTTCGTCCCTG
The DNA here is from genome assembly GCA_000493965.1 of Candidatus Aminicenans sakinawicola JGI OTU-1. Classification (GTDB taxonomy): domain Bacteria; phylum Acidobacteriota; class Aminicenantia; order Aminicenantales; family Aminicenantaceae; genus Aminicenans; species Aminicenans sakinawicola. The sequence goes on along the minus strand of AWNV01000026.1, from coordinate 23,284 downwards.
AACGGTTGATTAAAGAAGCTCTGAGGTGTCCTGCTGAAGTGATCAATACTTCCTTTCCCCCGTGTTTAATATATTCAATTGCTGCTTTGATTTTAGGCTCCATCGAGCCTGGTGGAAATTGCCCCTGGGAAAGATATTTTTGGGCTTCACCAACTGTCATTTCATGGATCGTAGTTTCATCTGGTTTCCCAAAGTTTAAGCAGACACGAGCGACATTTGTCAAGATTATAAAAAGATCAACATTGACTTCTCGAGCAATCAGGCTTGCAGCATAATCCTTGTCGATAACAGCTTCCACTCCTTCAAAAAGTCCTCTACCGTTTATTACAACAGGAATACCTCCTCCTCCAGCTACAATAACGATTTTCCCTGAATTGACCAGCTCTTTCACCACCCTTTTGGGAACTATATCTATTGGATTTGGAGATGGGACAACTTTGCGGTAGCCTCGGCCCGCATCTTCTTTCATGGTCCATTTTTTTTCGCGTGCAAGCATCTGGGCCCTGTATTTGGAGTAAAAAGGGCCGACAGGCTTCGTAGGATTGTCAAAAGCCTTGTCGTGTTTATCCACGATGACCTGGGTGATTAGTGTAACCACTTCTTTGTCCAAAGAATTTTTCCTTAATTCATTGATCAAGGCTTTCTCAATCATGTAGCCCATGCTTCCTTCTGTCATTGCATCACAGACTTCCACAGAAAATGGTGGGACCTTGTTAACAGCCTCTTCCATTTGAATCAAGAGGTTGCCTACTTGAGGGCCATTACCGTGAACTATTATTAGTTCGAACCCTTTTTTCACCACATCAATCATGAGGCTGGCTGCTTTTCGAGCTTCCTTCATCTGTTCTTTCTGCAGTCCCTTCTTATTATTAGGAAGGATGGCATTCCCGCCAAATGCAATAAGTGCAATTTTTCTTTTCATCAGAATTTTCTCAGGATGTCGTTTAGGTTGGGCGAACCGATTTCTTCGAGATCATATGTAACACGCAGTATCCGTTTATTAGTTTTGACTACTCTGCCAAGATCAATAGGAGTAGCCCCTATGACAAAGTCACAATCGGCATTTTCTATTGTTTGAGAAAGTTCTGCTATCTGCTCTTTCCCATATCCCATTGCTGGAAGCACACTGTCCAAATGTGTAAATTTTTGGAACGTTGCCTTAATGCTTCCTACTGCAAAAGGCCTTGGGTCTATGATTTTGGCGGCACCGAATTTCTTTGCGGCAACGATTCCTGCTCCGAATGCCATTTCTCCATGGGTCAAAGTTGGACCATCTTCAATCACCAGTACTGATTTTCCGGCAATTTTCTCTGATCCTTCAACATGAATAGTTGAATTGGCACGGATCACAGTCGCGTCAGGATTGTATGTCTTGATGTTGCCCAGCAGAATCTCGACATTCTCCTTATCTGCCGTATCCATCTTGTTGATAACAATAACATCTGCTCTTCTGAAGTTAGTCTCACCCGGATAATACTTAAGTTCATGGCCGGCCCTGTGGGGATCGACGACAACGATTTCTAAATCGGATTTATAAAAGGGTATATCATTATTCCCTCCATCCCATAGGATCACATCCGCTTCTTTCTCGGCTTCTTCCAGGATTGCCCCATAGTCAACTCCAGCATAAACAACAATGCCAGCTTTGATGTGAGGCTCGTACTCTTCCATCTCTTCAATGGTACATTTATACTTGACCATATCATCATAGGTTCCATAACGTTGAACCCTTTGTTCAGCAAGGTCCCCGTATGGCATGGGGTGACGGATTGCTACAACTCTTCTTCCTTTATCCTTAAGAAGAACAGCAGCTTTCCGGCTTGTTTGGCTTTTTCCACATCCTGTCCGTACAGCACATACAGATATAACAGGGCATTTGCTCTTTATCATTGTTTCTTTAGGACCAAGAAGAGAAAAACTCGCCCCTGCAGCCTGGACTTCAGAAGCCTTGTTCATTACATATTCGTGAGGAACATCACTATAAGAGAAAAAAACCTCAAACACATCAAATTCCTTGATGAGTCTTGATAGATCTTGCTCGGCATAGATAGGTATTCCATCAGGATAAAGTTTTCCTGCAAGAACAGAAGGATATCTTCTGCCAGCAATATCTGGAATTTGGGTTGCTGTGAATGCCACGACTCGATATTCCTCGTTGTCTCTAAAATGGACATTAAAGTTGTGGAAATCTCTTCCGGCAGCTCCCATAATGATGACTTTTTTCATTTTTATGTCTCCTTTTTTAAATTAATATCCATAATAAAAAAATAGAGCCCTAGTATAATACAGCCCATATCATTATGCAAACTATTACATTTTTTTTTAATGTCTGCTTTGCCTGTTATGTTACCTAATTTATAACAAAAACCAGGCCAGCCTAAAAAGACAAATTAACCTCAGATTGTAATTCCTTAATATATAAAAAATAGGTTTAAACAGATAACTTGTTCAGATTTAATGCTCCAAAATATATTGACAGTAAAAGAGTAAACTATTAATATATATTGGTTTGAAAAAGAAGGCGCGTAGCTCAGTGGAAGAGTGCTTCCTTGACACGGAAGAAGTCGAGGGTTCGATTCCCTCCGTGCCTACCATATTCAAAATTAAATATTAAACGTGGAAACTTGAATTGCCTTACATTTCTTAAATGTATAGGCTTGGTTTTTATTATTAGGGTGGACAAATGAAAATGAAGAACTCAAGTACGGGAGAAAAGAAAGAACTCCGGACAATAGGATCTAAACAGTACACCGATGAATCGTTTGAGGTATTGAGGCACAGTGCTTCGCACCTTTTAGCCCATGCAGTCCTTGAACTGTTTCCAGGAACAAAGACAGGAATCGGTCCTGCTGTTGAGAATGGCTTTTATTACGACTTTTTGAGAGAAGAACCGTTTACCCCTGAAGATTTGTCAGCCATAGAACGCAAAATGCAGGAACTCAGCCTTAACGATATTCCTATTGAAAAAGTCGTGATTCCCAGGGAGGAGGCCATTCATATTTTTGCTCAAACAGAACAGGACCTCAAGATTGAACTCATCAAGGAAAAAGGCTATATAGAAGTAACCTGTTTCAGACAGGGAAGTTTTATTGATTTCTGTCTTGGACCTCACGTCCCTTCCACTGGACACATCAAGCATTTTAAGCTGCTTTCAGTATCCGGTGCATACTGGAAAGGTGACGAGAATGGGATGCAGCTTCAGAGAATCTATGGAACAGTTTTCTTTTCCAAAAAGGAGCTGGAAGACTACCTTTCTTTACTGGAAGAGGCAAAGAAACGGGACCATAGAAAGCTTGGTACGGAAATGGATCTTTTTAGTTTTCATGAAAATTTGGGCGGTGGATTGATTCTCTGGCATCCCAAGGGAGCTGCTGTTAGGCGCGTGATTGAAAATTATTGGTATGAAGAACATTATAAAGAGGGATATGATGTACTCTATACTCCCCATATTGCCAAGCTGGACGTCTGGAGGAGAAGCGGACACACTGAGTTTTATGATGCCATGTATCCACCAATCAAAAGCGATGGTATTGAGTATGAGTTGAAACCAATGAACTGCCCTTTTCATATCATGGTATTCAGTTCAAGGCAACGAAGCTATCGTGAACTTCCGCTTCGTTTTGCGGAGCTTGGCACAGTTTACCGTTATGAAAGAAGCGGAGTACTTCATGGACTGTTGAGAACTAGAGGGTTCACTCAGGACGATGCTCATATTTTTTGCCGTGCAGATCAGCTTGAGGAAGAAATTAGAAGAGCAATTTCTCTAGCGCTAAAGATGTTAAAAGTTTTTGGCTTTAGTGATTATGATGTATTTTTATCTACTCGCCCAGAAAAATATTGCGGTGATGTTGAAGATTGGAACAAGGCGACAAAAGCACTTGAGAAAGCATTGAGGAGCGAAAAAGTGGCTTTTAAGGTTGACGAGGGAGAAGGAGTCTTCTATGGGCCTAAGATAGATATCAAGGTAAAAGATGCCTTGCAGAGGTTCTGGCAATGTACAACTATCCAGCTTGATTTTAATCTTGCTGAAAGATTCGATTTAAGTTATATCGGTGAAGATGGTAAATTCCACAGGCCTTTTCTCATTCACCGGGCACTCCTTGGTTCCCTGGAAAGATTCTTCGGAATTCTGATTGAACACTATAATGGAAACTTCCCGCTTTGGCTTGCACCTATACAGGCAATTATTATTCCGATTGCTGATAGGCATAATAAATATGCAATGTCTCTGGATAACGCATTCAAACAAAACAACCTAAGATCCACAGTTGACATTCGCAGGGAAAAAATAGGATATAAAATAAGAGATGCTGAAATTCAAAAGATTCCTCTTATTCTCATTGTAGGAGATAAGGAGGTCAAACAGGAGACAGCTTCCTTGAGAATTCACAGTGTGGGCGATAAAGGACAAGTCAATGTGAACGAATTCCTTGAAAAAGTAAAGAATTTAATTCAAAATAGGTCTTTAACGGTTAATATTTAAAGGAGGTTAATCATCAGAAGACGCACATTTTACCCGGGCAAAATAAAGAAAAAGCCTCACAGGATAAATAAAATGATACAAGCTAAGGAACTAAGGATAATCGATGAAGACAAAAAACAGGTCGGTGTGCTTTCCTTGAAAGATGCTTTGTCCCTGGCCGATGAGAAAGGAATGGATCTTGTAGAAATTGCCCCTCAGGCAAATCCTCCGGTTTGCAGGATCATGGATTATGGTAAGTTCCTTTATGAATTACATAAAAAAGCTCATGAAGCAAAGAAGCATCAGAAACAGTTCCAGCTAAAGGAAATCAAGTTCAGGCCGAAGATAAGCATTCATGATTACAATTTTAAAATTCGGCATGTCCAAAGGTTCTTGGGTGAAGGAAACAAAGTGAAAATAACGGTCATGCTCAGGGGGAGAGAAAAAGCAAAACCAGAATTAGCGATAAAAATATTAGACCGGGTTTTTGCTGATGTTCATGAGCTCGGCCAGCGAGATGGAAATATACGCACCCAACCATGGGCTGTTTCGGCCTTAGCGAGCCCCATAAAGACAGGAGAAAAAGATGCCAAAATTAAAAACGCACAGGGGAGCCCGAAAAAGGTTCAAAATAACAGGAAAAAAGAAAGTGCTTCACAATAAAGCTAATAAAAACCATATCCTTACAAAGAAATCTACAAAGAGGAAAAGAAGGTTACGAAAACAGGACATTGTAAGCCATTCAGATAGGAGTAGGATTAAAAAAATGCTTCCTTATGATTTTTAAAAGCAAGAAACCTATATAGTTGGGAACATATATAATAAGATTTAAGGAAGGAGAATCCCTGATATTAGGGTGAATTACAGAAGGAGAAGAAAATGCCGAGAGTAAAAAGAGGAACGCGGAAAAGAAAGAGAAGGTCAAAAATTCTAAAGCTGGCAAAAGGATTCTGGGGAGCAAGAAGTCATAATTATCGTACTGCTAAGGAAGCAGTAGAAAGAGCTCTCCAATATGCCTATAGGGATAGAAGAACTCGCAAGAGAGATTTTAGAAAGCTGTGGATAATCAGAATTAAGGCTGCTGCCGAGAGCAATGGTCTCTCTTACAGCCGTTTTATGCATGGCTTAAAGGAGCATAATATTGAACTTGACAGGAAAATCCTGGCTAATCTGGCAGTCAGTTCGCCTCAGAGTTTTTCCCGCATAGTCCAGAAAGTCAAGGGCACAGCTCTATAAAATGAGTGTGATGCAAAAATTTCAAAATCGAGTTGAGACATATAAGAAAAGCTTTGATGAAGCCTCCTCTCTGATAAAGGATGAAAATTCTCTTCGGGAATTGCGCAATCTTTATCTGAGCCGCACCCGGGGTTACATAACTCTTCTTTTTAGTGAACTAAAAGCGCTCAGTCAGGAAGAAAAACCAGAAGCAGGACGCTTGCTCAATTCTTTTAAAAATTATGTGCTGGAGAAGCTTCAAAGCACCCAGAAGTGCCTGGCAGTCTCTAAAGAAGCAACACAAAAGATGGACTTGACACTTCCAGGGAAGCAAAAATATTTAGGTTCTCCACATCCTATATTGCTTTTTCAGAGAGAAATTGAGGATATTTTTTTAGGAATGGGATTTTCTATTGAAAGCGGCCCTGAGATAGAAACGGATTATTATAATTTTGAGGCATTAAATTTCCCGCCTCATCATCCTGCTCGAGATGACTGGGACACTCTCTATATTACTGATGACATTCTTCTTCGCACACATACTTCCCCTGTTCAGATACGGGTTATGGAAAAGAAAAAACCACCTATTAGGATCATAACTCCAGGAAAGGTTTTTAGGAAAGAAACTCCAGACCCAACACACCTTCCTATGTTTTACCAGGTTGAAGGCCTTGTTGTAGACTACGGCATTACTTTTGCTCATTTAAAGGGAACATTAGAATATTTTCTCAAGGCACTTTTTCACGAAAAAATTAAGATGCGGTTCCGTCCGAGTTTTTTCCCGTTTACAGAACCTTCAGCCGAAGTGGATATAGAATGTACTGTCTGCGGCGGAAAAAATGAAGCCTGCAGGGTCTGCGGCGGATCCGGATGGATAGAAATTTTGGGATCAGGCATGATTGATCCCCAGGTTTTCAAGAATGTTAATATCGATCCAGAGAGATATTCCGGTTTTGCTTTTGGCTTGGGAATTGATAGAACAGCTATGTTTTCCTACCAAATTTCAGATATGAGATTTTTTTATGAAAATGACTTGAGATTTATTAGGCAGTTTTTACAAAAATGAAGATAAGTGTAAATTGGTTGAAAAACTATATAACAGTGAACCGCTCTACCCCTCAATTGATAGAAGCACTGGATAGTATTGGGTTACTGGTAGACAACTGGGAGGAGAGGGATGATGATGTCATTTTAGAGATCGAGACTTATGCTAACCGTCCTGATACACTCGGGCATTTAGGAATAGCTCGAGAACTAGCTGCAGTATTTGGATTAACTATTAAGAAGCAGAATTGGCCTCTGACTGAAATTGAAGAGAGAACATCAGAAAATATTGATATTCAAATTTGCGACGATAAGCTATGTCCACGTTATTGTGGGATCATCCTCAAAGATATTGAGATAGGACCATCTCCTCTGTGGCTGGCAGACAAAATTAAGGCTATGGGTCTGAAACCTATCAACAATGTTGTCGATGCTTCAAACTATGTTCTTTATTCAACAGCTCATCCTATTCATGCTTTTGATCTGGACAAAGTAGCCGGTAAAAAAATAATTATTCGGAGGGCAAAAAATAAGGAGGTCTTAAGGAGTTTGGAAGGCGAAAATATACAGCTTTCTGACACAGACATTGTTATTGCAGATGAAAAAAAAACCAATAGCGTTAGCAGGCATTATAGGAGGTGAAGAGACCTCTATTTCAGAATATACGCATGATGTATTCATCGAAAGTGCTGTTTTTAATCCGGCATCAATCATAAAAAGTAGAAAAAAAGCCGGGATTCAAACAGATGCTTCTTTCCGTTTTGAGAGGGGAGCTGATATCTCTTTTCCACCAACTGCGGCATTGATGGTAGCTTCTATATTGACCCAAATGGGCGGAAAAGCGACTAAAGGGATTATGGATATCTACCCAAAACCAAGAAAAAACAAAACAGTTGTTCTTCGCAACCATCGGATAGCAGCACTCCTTGGTGTGGAAATAGATGATGCCTTCGTCGAGAAGACTCTCTCATCCCTTGAATTTGAAGTAAGTGTTCAGCAGAAAGGTATATGGCAGGTAAAAGTCCCATTTTTCAGGATTGACATCGAGAGAGAAGCTGATCTGATTGAAGAAATTGCCCGCTTTTATGGATATGACAAGATTCCTTCGCAGCTTCCTCCTCTGACTGGATTGGAACCTGTGATAAACCAGAAAAGGAAAATATTATCAAAAGTTAGGCAGATGCTTCTTTCTTATGGCTTTAACGAAGTAGTGAATTTAAGTTTTTCTGACCCTGAAAAAGAAAACAAATTTAAAAATAGTCGAGAGCGAATAAAAATCAGAAATCCGATATCTTCAAAAGCTTCCCTGTTGAAAACAACTCTTATAGCAGGATTACTTGATAACATTAGCTGGAATAAAAATAGAGGAGCTGAAGGCATCTGCGCTTTTGAAGTAGGGAACATCTATTTTTGGGAAGACGACTCTTGTGTAGAACAGCTTAACCTTGCTTTGATTGCCTCAGGTACTGTGGGACTAACTCATTGGCATACAAAAACCTACGAGACGGATTTCTATCATATCAAAGGAACGTGCGAGGCGCTCATGACACATCTGCGCTATGAACCATTTTCGTTTCAGGAAGAAGATCAGTCAAACTATGAAGAAGGGCAATCTCTTTCCCTTCTTTTCAAGGGCCAAAGGGTCGGTTCTTTAGGGCTGTTAAAGAAAGAGATTCTGGATGCCTTTTGTTTAGAAGAAAACATATGGGCAGCTGAGATAGCACTTGGTACGCTATTGGAAAAGCAGCCTCAGAATTTTCAATACACTCCTGTTACAAGGTATCCAAGGCTCAACCGGGATATTTCTTTTATAGCGGATAGGAAAGTAAGTTATCAGGAAATTAAAGAAGTGCTAGAAAAACATTCTATTCCCTACCTAGAGAAATTTGAGCTTTATGACCGATTTTCCGGACCATCCATTCCCAAAGGAAAAATTAGTCTTTCTTTTCGATTTGTGTTTCGTCATTTTCAGAGGACTCTGCTCGCAGAAGAAGTCGATAATATCCAGAAAAAGATTATTAAAACTTTAAAGGATAATTTTAATTTTCAATTAAGAGAAGGAGGGGAAATTGACAAGTGAGTTAGAAAGAATTAAAATTCTGGAAAGTAAGATCTCCCAAGTGGTTGATTATATAAATAACATCGTAGCTGAGAATACAAAATTGAAACAGCAGTTGAAAGAATTGAGATTGGAGAAAAAAGATTTATCAGAACAGGCAAAGAAAATAGAAAAGCTGAATATGAGTGTAACACAATATGAGAAAGAAAGAGAAGCTGTAAAGGAAAAAATAGAGACTATAATAAACCAGATAAACAAGATCGGAATATGATTAACAAAATAATTGAAATCGAAATTTATGGACAGAAATTTAGAATAAAAGTCAAAGGAGAAGAAGATGAAAAATACATAAGTCATCTTACTTCTTTTGTTGATCAAAAAATGCGTGAAGTTGCCGTAAAGTCAAAATCAGTCGATATCGTAAAAATCGCGGTGCTTGCCGCTTTAAATATTGCCGATGAGTTTTTTTTATGTCAGAAAAAAATAGATCAACTTAACGAAGTAATAGGGCATATGGAAAGTGGAATAGAAAGTTTGGAGGTTTATCTCGCAAAAAATGAGAATACATACAAAAATATTGAGGAAGTGCCAAAATAGATTGAGCCTTTTATCTGTAAAAATTATAGATAAGGCAAAGAAAAGGATTAACTTCTAAGAGGCCGAAATGAAAACAATAGTTTTTTTGATTCCTTTTAAGATGCCTCTTATGAGCTTTTTTCTTAAATCAACAGCAGCCAATGTAAATAGCGTTTAGCCCTCCAAATTTTTATCTCCTTTGATATTCTAATAAGGAGGTGGTCAGAGTGGATATAATCTTATTTATAGCTATTATTGCTATAATTGTATTATTGGGATTTCCAATTTTTTTATTAGTAAACAAAGCCAGGGGGGGGTCGCTCGATTTTTAAAGCCACTCAAGAAGCTAAAGAAATACTAAGCAAGGCCAAAGAAGATGCAGAAAAAATTAAGCGGGAATTAAAGCTAGAAACAAAGGAAAAATACCTGAATCTAAAGTCGGAATTCGAAAAGCAGACACTTGACAGGCGCCGCAAGATCAACGAGATGGAAAGAAGACTCGTACGTAAAGAGGAAAATCTAGAACGAAAAATTCAGTCAACAGAAAGGCGGGAAAGAGATTTGTCTGCAAAAGAGCGCAGATTGTATTCAAAAGAAAAGGAACTCGTTGAAAAAGAAAAAAAACACGAGGATTTAACTAAACAAATGCTTGAAGAACTTGAAAGAATAGCAGGAATTACAAAAGAGGAAGCCAAGAATGAGCTGCAGAAAAAAATGGAGGATGAAGCCAGGCTTGAGGCTGTTCAAACTGTCCACAAGATTGAGGAGGAAACAAGGGAAAAAGCCCATGCAGTTGCATGTGATATTATCAGCCAGGCTATACAAAGGTCAGCTGCAGAACATGTAGTCGCGACTACAGTTTCAGTGGTTGATCTTCCTTCTGATGACATGAAAGGCCGGATAATCGGAAGGGAAGGCCGGAATATTCGGGCACTCGAATTGGCAACGGGAGTGGATATTATTGTTGATGACACTCCTGAAGCAGTTATTCTTTCGAGTTTCGATCCTATCCGCAGAGAAATGGCTCGTCTAGCCATAGAAAAACTTGTCGTTGATGGAAGGATTCATCCTGCTCGTATTGAAGAAATTGTTGCGACAGTAAAAGAGGAACTGGAGGAAAAATTAAAAGAGGAAGGGGAGTCTGTAGTTCTGGAGCTAATGATTCATGACGTTCATCCTGAGCTCATCAAACTTCTTGGAAAGCTGAAATACAGGACAAGCTACGGCCAGAATGTTCTTCAGCATTCTAAAGAAGTTGCGCTTTTATCTGCTATTATGGCTAAAGAACTGGGAGTAGATTCAAACATTGCTTTGAGAGCAGGACTATTGCATGACATAGGAAAAGCAGTAGACAGAGACTATGAGGGAACCCACACTGAACTTAGTGTGGAGCTTACTAAGAAATACGGAGAGAACAACGCGGTTGTTCAGGCTATTGCATCCCACCATCGTGATGTGGATTTTCCTTCTATCGAAGCCGTTTTAGTCCAGGCTGCCGACACTCTGTCAGCAGCACGGCCCGGCGCACGCAGGGAATTATTGGAAACTTACATCAAAAGATTAGAAAAGCTGGAAGAGATAGCTAATTCTTTTGAGGGAGTGTCTAAAGCATTTGCTCTTCAGGCAGGAAGAGAAATAAGGATTATCGTAGAAAGCCAGAAGGTCTCTGATGAAAAAGTAGTGTTTGCAGCAAAAGATATCGCGCAGAAAATAAAGGACGAACTGAGTTATCCAGGCCAGATAAAAGTCACTGTTATCCGAGAGACGAGGGCGGTTGAATATGCCCGATAAAATTAGCTTTCTATTTATTGGTGATATAATCGGTCGTCCAGGCCGCAAGATCCTAGGGAAGCACCTTCTTTCCCTTGATCAAGACTATTCCCCTTCGATCATAATAGCAAATGGCGAAAATGCTGCCGGTGGTCTGGGAATCACACCAAAGGTCGGACAGGAGCTTTTTACCCAGGTAGATGTCTTAACATCAGGTAATCATATCTGGGATAAGAAAGAAGCCATTCCTTATTTAGAGAGAGAACCGAGATTACTTCGGCCTGCTAATTATCCATCGCTAAATCCCGGTAAAGGAACATATGTTTTTGAAGATTCAAATGGCATAAAAATTGGAATTTTAAATCTTCAGGGTAGAGTATTCATGGAACCAATAGATTGCCCATTCCAAATTGCTGATAAGGAGATTGAAAAGCTGTCTTCTATCACTCCCATTATTGTTGTAGATTTTCATGCCGAGGCAACTTCAGAGAAGCAAGCAATGGGCTGGTATTTGGACGGCAGGGTATCAGCAGTAATTGGAACTCATACCCATGTTCCTACGGCAGATGAAAGAATACTCCCTCACGGGACTGCTTATATTACAGATATTGGCATGGTAGGTGCGTACAACTCTGTTATCGGGATTAGAAAAGACCATGCCTTGATGAGATTCCTTACTTCTCGGCCTCAGCATTTTGAACCAAGTAAGGAAGGGGGGATCTTTTCGGCAGCCTTTGTCGAAGTGGATGCCAGGACGGGAAAGGCTCTTACTATTGTGAGAGAATTAATCATTAACGAATAAAATGAGCAGCACAACTAAACCGGAAAAAGTCTATTCGGTCCGAGAAATCACACGACTGATAAAACTCCAACTCGAGAACCTTTTTCCATACCTGTGTGTGGAAGGAGAAATTTCTGACTTTAAACGTGCACATTCAGGTCATATCTATTTTACCCTGAAAGATGAGGCTAGCCAGCTGCATGCGGTCATGTGGAGGGCTACAGCTCAGCAGGTGGCTTTTGAGTTAGAAAATGGACTTCAGGTAATCTGCAGAGGGGCCTTAAAGGTCTATGAAGTCCGGGGGCAATACCAGCTTATGGTTGAAGCAGTTGAGCCCAAAGGAAAAGGATCTCTTCAACTTGCATTTGAGCAGCTTAAGGAAAAATTAAGAAAAGAAGGCCTTTTTGACCCTGAAATAAAGAAAAAACTTCCTCTTCTTCCCAAAAAAATAGGAATCGTTACTTCTTCAAAGGGGGCTGCGATCATAGATATAATTCGGACCCTGGAAAGAAGGTTCGCAAAGCTTAATATTTTAATCTTTCCGGTCAAAGTCCAAGGAGAAGGTGCAGCCGAGGAAATTGTTGAAGGAATTGACTATTTGAGTCGATTGACAGATATCGATGTTATTATTATCGGAAGAGGCGGAGGATCTATTGAGGACCTGTGGGCATTCAACGAGGAAAAAGTTGCCCGGGCAATATTTCGAAGTCCCATACCTATCATTTCAGCTGTTGGACATGAAATTGATTTTACTATAGCGGATTTTGTGGCTGATATAAGGGCTTCTACTCCTTCCGGAGCTGCAGAAATAGTCATCGATAAAAAGGACTCTTTCATTGCCCGGATTGAAAGTTTAGAGGATAAAATGAGTCATTGTCTCAGATACTCAGTACAAGATCAGAAACAAACAGTAATGAACTTAATTCACAACCATGTTTTTCAAAATTTTAAACTCAGAGTGCTTAATCTTTCACAGAGTGTCGATGATTTAGAAACAAGAGTAAAAGATAGCATTAAGAACATGCAGCAGCAAATGTCAGAAGTGAAGTCCAATGCTTTTCTTTTGGAGGAGAAGGCGGCAAATATTATGAGATGTATGCTTCAAAACTTCATGGCTAAATGGGAAAAGCTTTCTATGGAATTACACAACTTGAGCCCTTTGAATATTTTAAAGAAAGGATATACTCTCTGCTGGAAAAACGGTAGAAAGCACCTAATCAGGAGAATAGAAGAAATTACTAAGCAGGAAAAGGTGACTGTTTCATTTTACAGGGGAGAGTTTACATGCATGGTCGAAGGAATCGATAAGGATAAATTTATTGAATCACGGATTAAAAAGCAGTAACTGGCTGCAAGCTGACTAGGCAAGTGGCCGGTTACCGATTAAGGAGCAAAAATGACAGAGCTTAGCTTTGAGAAAGCCTTGGAAGAGTTAGAAGGAATTGTTAAGAAAATGGAGGAAGGAGGTCTTTCTTTGAATGACTCCTTGACTCTTTTTGAGAAGGGAGTTAAATTGTCAAGGTTTTTAAGAGAAGAACTTGAAAAAACAGAGAGAAAAATAGAGATTCTCCTTAAGGATGAAAAGGGCAAAGTGAAAGCCAAACCCTTTAGGCTTGAGGAAACATCTTCAAAGGAAGGAGGATCGGATTCGGGAGATGACAACGACCCTCCTTTTTAGAGCAACATGATAATCGAAGAAAAGCTTATTAGAAAAAAAAAGGCTGTCGAATCCAGACTGAGCGATATTTTATCACGGGAAGATTCCATCCTTTTCCAAGCCATGAGGTACTCAGTCCTTTCTGGAGGGAAGAGATTCAGGCCCTTACTTGCCCTTTCTTCAGGTGAATGTTTCGGTGTTAGCATAGATATAGTTCTTCCTTTTGCTTGTGCTATTGAATTAATACATAATTATTCTCTAATTCATGATGACCTTCCTTCCATGGATAATGATGATTTTCGTCGCGGCAAGCCTTCCTGTCACAGGGCCTATGGCGAGAATGTCGCAATTTTAGCCGGCAACGCCCTGTTGACTTTAGCTTTCGAGGTTGCATCAAAGGCTCATCTGGATGGAGAGTTTTCTCTGAGGAAAGAGCCGGTCATCACTGACTTAAGTCATCTTGCTGGCGCTGAAGGTATGATTGGAGGGCAGTTTTTAGATATAACGCTTCCCTCAGAGAAAATTTCCGAGGAGAAACTGTACGAACTTATCCTCAGAAAGACGGGCGCATTAATAATTGCTTCTGTGAAAATAGGGCCTGTACTGGCAGGTGCTTCTTCATCGCAGATTAAAGCCATCGAAGAATATGGAAAAAACATTGGCATCGCGTTTCAAATCAGAGATGACATCCTCGATTCTGCCTCAGATAAGTGTAAATCAAAACTTCAACAGCCTAACTTTGTTTCTCTTTTTGGGCTTGAAGAGTCAAAATACAGGCTAAAAAAATCAATCGAACTGGGAATCATGGCATTGGATGATTTGCCTTTAAAAACGGATGACCTCCGCTTTCTGGCTTTGAAACTTTCAAAAATTAAAAATGGAAAAAAAGATGAGTAAGATACTTGATCAAATTGAAAATCCTAAAGACATAAAAAATCTTTCCATGAATGATTTATCCAAATTGGCAAGCGAAATCAGGGCTTTGATTATTGAGGTCGTTTCAAAAAACGGCGGCCACCTCTCTCCAAATTTAGGCGTTGTTGAAATGACTCTTGCACTGCATTATGTTTTTGATGCACTCAAGGATAGAATAATATGGGATGTAGGCCATCAGTGTTATACACATAAAATTATTACAGGGAGAAAGGACAAATTTTCAAGTCTTCGCCAGTATAATGGCCTGTGTGGATTTCCTTGCCGTGAGGAAAGTGAGTATGATGTTTACAATACAGGGCATGCTTCTACCGCACTCTCTGCAGCTCTGGGAATGGCGGTTGCCCGCAACAGAAAGAAGGAAAATTATCAAGTAATAGCTGTAGTAGGTGATGGAGGTTTGACAGGAGGAGTAGCCTGGGAAGCCTTGAATCAAATCGGTCATCTCAGAGAAAAACTGATTATCGTTCTCAACTACAATGAAATGTCAATTTCCCCAAATGTTGGAGCAATGTCCAAGTATCTCTCCTATCTTGTTTCAGGGCAGCATTACATAAAGATTAAAGACCAGGCAAAGACTCTTCTTAAAGTTATTCCGGCTTTGGGTCAGCCAATGATTAAAATTGGCCGGGCTTTGGAAGAGGTCGTGAAGAAAACTTTTTTCCCTGGCCTGCTTTTTGAAGAGCTGGGCATACGCTATATTGGACCAGTTCAGGGGCACAGCTTAAAATCCTTGATCGAAGTTTTTGAAGAGGCCAAAGCCTGTGACAGGCCTGTTCTTATACTCTGTGTGACTAAAAAAGGGAAGGGCTATTCTCCCGCTCAAAATAATCCCTCTTTGTACCACAGTGCTTCTCCCTTTGATATTAAGACAGGGAAACCGCGCAGCAAAGATAAAAGATTGACTTATTCCTCGGTTTTTGGACAGACTCTCATTAATATTGCCACGAAAGATAGTAAAGTTGTGGCTATTACTGCGGCTATGCCTGAAGGAACAGGCTTAAAATCCTTCGCCACCCGATTTCCAAACAGGTTTTTTGATGTTGGAATTGCTGAACAGCATGCTGTTGATTTTGCAACAGGATTAGCCCTTAATGGATTTAAACCTTTAGTAGCTATTTACTCTACATTTCTCCAGAGGGCGTATGACCAGCTCTACCATGATGTTTGTTTAATGGATATTCCCATTGTTTTTGCGCTGGATCGTGCGGGGATAGTTCCTGATGATGGGCCCACACATCAAGGCATCAATGACATAATTTATCTAAGACATTTGCCTAACATGATAGTGATGGCTCCGAAGGATGAGAATGAACTTCAGCACATGGTAAATTCCGCTTTCTCCTATTCCCATCCCGCTTCAGTGCGCTTTCCCAAGGGCAAAGCATTTGGAGTCCCCATGGACAAAAACTTTAAAAAAATTCCACTTGGGAAAAGCGAACTCCTTAAAGAAGGGAAGGACCTACTGCTTGCATTTGGAAATATGGTATATCCCTCATTGGAAGTGGCAAAAAAGCTTGAACAAGAAGGGATCTGTATGGCTGTAGTAAATGCCAGGTTTGCAAAGCCTCTCGACGAAGAGATGATTCTCCGTTTTGTCCGTCCTGGGGGGGTCATTGTCACAGTAGAAGAAGGAGTAACAGCTGGGGGATTTGGGAGTGCGGTAAGGGAGTTTTTAGATAGAAATGGAAAATTTGATATAAAATATAAAAATCTCGGAATTCCTCTGGAAATATATCCAATTGGCAAAGTTGATCGGATAAAAAAGATACTTGAGCTGGACGAAGACGGCCTTGTCAGGCAAATAAGAGAATTTTACAGGTCCTTTGACTCAGAGATTTAATGATTCAGGCTGATGAAAGAAAGAGCGGACATAACGGTTGTCAAGCGTGGGCTGGCTGAGAGCCTCCAGAAGGCCCAGGCACTTATCATGGCAGGCTTAGTATTTTCTGAAGACCGGAGAATTGAAAAGTCGGGTCATATGTTGGACCCAGGTCAAGAAATATATTTAAAAGAAAAACTTCCCTATGTGGGCCGTGGGGGATTAAAACTGGCAGAAGCTTTGGAGAAAATGGATATTAACGTAATGGGAAAAACAGCCGCTGATTTGGGATCTTCTACCGGAGGTTTTACGGACTGCCTTCTCCAGAAAGGAGCAAATAGAGTATATGCTGTGGATGTTGATACAAGACAAATCGACTATCGGCTGAGAAGAGATTCTAAGGTCATCCTCATAGAAAAAAATGCTCGCTATTTGGAAAAACGAGATTTTTCAGATAACCTGGATATTGTCACGACAGATTTGTCCTTTATTTCTGTACTTAAGGTTTTACCAGCTGTTAAAGGGTTTCTTGGAGATGGAGAACTTATTTCTCTCATTAAGCCTCAATTTGAGGTTGGAAAGAATCAGGTTGGAAAGAAGGGCATCGTGAGGAATCCAGCTTTGCATGAGGAGGTTTTAAACAGGATCATAATCGCGGCAGGGAAGATAGGTTTTTATATGAAAAAGCTTATTAAAACGTCGGTTCGAGGACAAAAAGGAAATCAGGAGTTTTTCATTCTCTGGTCTTTGAAAGGAAAGCCCT
Source organism: Candidatus Aminicenans sakinawicola JGI OTU-1 (assembly GCA_000493965.1). Classification (GTDB taxonomy): domain Bacteria; phylum Acidobacteriota; class Aminicenantia; order Aminicenantales; family Aminicenantaceae; genus Aminicenans; species Aminicenans sakinawicola. The sequence goes on along the minus strand of AWNV01000026.1, from coordinate 6,202 downwards.
TGAGTCCGGCCCGCGTTTCAGAAGCAATAAAGGAGACAGTCTGGAATGAAAAGAATTGAATATGTCGGGATTGTCATAAAACCTCATGCTCCCAGTATTGACAGAATTTTGGAAGAACTCATTTTCTATTTTGAGAAAAAAGGGATTGAATGTATTTGTGAGGAAGAGGCAGCAAGGAAACTCACCAGAGCTGGAGGAGTGGCGAGAGAAGAGATCCCTTCCAAAGTCGATCTTGTAGTCGTTCTCGGCGGAGACGGAACCCTGCTCAGTATTGCACACCTTGCAGCTCAAAAGAATGTGCCTGTTTTAGGGGCAAATTTAGGCAAACTTGGTTTTCTGACCGAAGTACCTATTGATGAAATATATCTGACTCTTGATTCTTTTCTGGCAGGCAATGATAAGATTATTAGCCCCAGGAGAATGCTTAAAGTTGAGGCTAAAGGAAAGACGCATTACTGCCTGAACGATGCTGTTATAAACAAGGGAGCTTTGGCCCGTATGATTCAGTTTGCTGTCCGGATAGACAATAAAGAAATCGTCACATCCAGGGCAGACGGCCTGATCATTTCTACGCCCACAGGTTCAACTGCTTACTCCCTTTCTGCAGGTGGCCCTGTCGTTCAACCGTATGTTCCGGCTATTATCATTACGCCTATCTGTCCTCATACACTTTCATTCAGACCAATGGTCGTTTCTTCAAAATCTAAAATAAATGTTCAGCTCATTACTGCAGGGGAGGAAGTATCCCTTACACTTGATGGGCAGCGCGGAGGTTTGATGGAAAGAAATGATGTTGTCAATATCAAAATAAGTGATCTCGAATTGAAATTAGTCTCCTCTCCCAAACGTAACTATTTTGACCTTTTGAAAGAAAAACTGGGTTGGGGATGAGAAAAAATAGAGAAAGGAGGTCGTAATGGCTGAAGATATTGTAAATGTATCAGATCAGACTTTTGAGGAAGAAGTCATGAAAGCCGGAATCCCGGTCCTTGTGGATTTTTGGGCTCCCTGGTGTGGTCCTTGCCACATGGTTGTCCCTTCCCTTGAATATTTAGCTCAAAATTACAAAGGCCGCCTGAAAGTTGCGAGATTGAATGTCGATGAGAACCAGACTGTTGCCGGTAGATACGGCATTATGAGTATACCAACGCTCCTCCTTTTTAATGGAGACAAGATTGTAGAATCCATAGTTGGGGCTCTTCCTCAGGATAAGATTGTTGATATCATATCCAAACACCTCTGAACGAAGATGATATGAGACAAATATATGATGTAATAATCGTAGGAGCTGGACCCGCTGGACTAGCCGCTGCAATCTATACTGGCCGTGCCAGGCGGAACACCCTTATCCTTGAAAAGAGTGTCCCCGGAGGACAGATCCTTCTCAGCAATTATGTCGAGAACTATCCCGGTTTCCCGGAAGGAGTGGCCCCTTTCCAGTTGATGGAAAGCTTTAAAAAACAGGCTGAGAGATTTGGTGCTAATATTGAAACCGATGAGGCCATGGAGATTCGCAAAGGAAACGATTATTGGCATATTCTTAGCAGCAGAAATGAATATTTTGCGCGGGCTGTAATAATTACTACAGGTTCAGGTTTTCGCAAGTTGGGAGTTAATGGTGAGGCAGAATTAACAGGAAGAGGTGTTTCCTATTGCGCCGTATGTGATGGAGTTTTTTTTAAAGATAAGAGAGTAGCAGTTGTGGGAGGAGGCAATTTAGCTCTTACAGAGACTTTGTTCTTGACCAGATTTGCCCGTATGGTTAAGATTATTCACCGCCGAGACAAATTCCGCGGGGAAAAAATTCTCCAGGAACGTGTCTTTAAAAACGATAAGATTGAAGTAATATGGGATTCTGTGATTGAAAAAATTATGGGAGAAGGCAAGCTTGAATCTGTAATCCTCAGGGACGTAAAGGATAACACGTTATCGGAGCTTAATCTTGACGGACTTTTCATTTCTATCGGGACAGATGCAAATTCCAGTTTAGTAAAAGGTTTTGTAGATATTAATGAATGGGGACAAATTAAAATCAGTAAGACAATGGCAACTTCTCAGCCAGGCATCTACGCTGCTGGTGATGTAACAGATGCCTGCCCTCAACAGATAGCTACCGCTGTGGGAACAGGAGTAGCAGCAGCGCTAGCTGTTGACGATTATCTGGGCCGCTGACATCATCATTTATTCGTTCTTTCCAATTTCTCGATTCTTTTTTTAAGTTTTCTCACTTCTCTCAAGAGCTCGTAAAGATGAGGTATAGACGCCCACGCTTTTCGCCAGTCATTGATATTCATATGAGGAATGCCTGCCACAATAGAATCCCTAGGGACACTCTTTGTAATGCCTGTTTTAGCTGCAATAATGACATCATCTCCAATTGTTACATGGTCTGTAATCCCGACCTGTCCGGCCATAACGACATTTTTTCCCACTTTAGTACTGCCACCAATTCCTGTTTGCCCAGCCAGGATGCAGTTGGGACCGATTTCAATATTGTGAGCAATTTGCACGAGATTATCGATTTTTGTTCCCTTTTTAATGACAGTTTCTCCAAGGGCAGCGCGATCTATGGCACTGTTTGCTCCCACTTCAACATCGTCCTCGATGATAACAATACCTTTCTGGGGGATTTTTACGTGGGAACCGTCTTTTTCCTGGATATACCCGAAACCGTCAGATCCTATGACAGCACTGTTATGTATGATCACACGGTCTCCTATATGACACTCTTCTCTAATAGAAACATGAGAATGAATAACTGTTTTTTTGCCAATCTTTACACCAGGATAGATAGATACGAGGGGAAAAATCGTGGCTCCTTCGCCTATTTCGGCATCATCTCCGATTACAGTAAATGCACCGATAGAAACATCTTTCCCGATTTTAGCGGATTTTGACACAAATGCTTGCGGATGTATTCCCGGATCCAAGCGAAAAGCTTTATAAAATAAGTCCAGGGCTTTTATAAAGGAAAGATGCGGATTTTTAGATTTAATAACTGGGATTCTATCAAATTTTTCCTCAGTTGGAATAATGGCAGCCGAAGCCCTGGTATTCTCCAAGAGACTGCGGGATTTCCGATCGGCGAGAAACACAAGGTCTCCCTCCCTTGCTTTCTCAAGGCTTGAAACAGCATGGAGGACAGTATCCCCTTTCCCCTCAAATGGACATTTTAAAATACTAGCCAACTCGGCTACAGATAAACCTGTAAAAGGCTTTTCAGGCTGTTTTTTCATAGAATTTTTCATTTAAAACAGCAGCCAACTCGGCCCCCCAGAAGAGTATCATAAGAGAGAAAGATATCCATAGTAGAAAGAATATAATTGAAGTTAGAGTTCCCTGGAGTAGTTTGGAAAGGACGATTCCAATGGCTGAAAAATTTGCTACATAAAATGCAAAAAGTCTTTTAAAAATTTCCCAGAGTATAGCGCTTATTAAAGCCGATATTGCTGCTGCTTTTGAAGAGACCATAATCTCTGGGATAAACTTATATAGGATAAAGAGAACAAGAAATGTCAGTGTAAAGGGAATAAGGTACTGGACGAAAAAATTATTTGTTAAAGAAACTATCTTAGGATTGATATATTTGGCAACCAATGAACTTTCCTGGATGGTGCGCTGAAGGGCAGTCCATATGGCAGTTATAGATAAGGAAATCAGCATGAGGATTCCAATAACGAACATGATTAGATACTCCATCAGGCGGTTGTAAAAAAAGGATTTTTGGTAATTTGCCCTGAAAATAAAATTTATAGAGTATATCAGGTTTGAGAATAGAAAACTTGCTGCTATAAGAGAACCAACGACTCCAAACAACCCCAAATTTGTGATGTTCTTTGAAAGAAACTGCAGTTTTGAAAAAAAAGAAGGATCAAGTTGAGCAAAGAATTCATCTGAAAAGAGATTTAGGCTGCGGAATGCAATTTCAGAATTTCCCAGGACCTTTGTGGAAACAAAAGCAAATAAAGCGACTAAAGGAACGGAACAAAGCAGGGCAAAGTAGGAAACGGTTATAGAAAAATTACCGCATCTATCTTCATTGAATCTTTTAATAGTAGTTTTAAAGATTTCGAAGACAGTAAATTTCATCAATTTTGTTTGATGCTTAACTTATGCGTAATTTCCCCATTTAACCATAAGAATAATAATGGTGATAAGGAGTGCATAAATTACTAAGGTCTCTATGAGCACCAGGCCAAAAATCAGGATGAAGCGGATAGTGGGAGCTCCTCCAGGATTTCTGGAGATGCCCTCGCAAGCACTCGATATGGCCTTGGCCTGGCAAAATGCTCCGATGGCAGAAGCGAGTACAATAATAGCTGAACCAAGGATAAGAGAAAGCCTGTACAGAGATGCTCTGTCTGGGCTGAGAGCGCTTTGTTGAGCTAAGAGAGGCATGCTCAGCAGCATGATAAAAAGGACCAAACTTCCGAAAGATTTGAGATTCTTTTTCATTCCTTTCTCCTTTAAAAATTAGTGTTCTTCTTCATGGGCCACAGCTCCTGCTAAATAGACACAGGATAACATGACAAACACAAAAGCTTGAATGATTGCAGTAAAGATGGCTATTGCCATAAACGGGAGCGGAAGAAAAAACGGAAGAATAGAAACAATAACCACGATGAGTAATTCTTCGGCAAATATATTGCCGAAAAGACGGACTGAAAGCGAGACGACTCTGGAAAAATGACTGATGAGTTCGATCGGAACCATTAGAGGAGCTATAGCAGGGATAGGTCCGGCAAACTGTTTTAGATATTTAAACAGGCCTTGGGACTTAATACCTTGCATGTGGTAGTAAACAAAGACAAAAAGAGCGCAACCTATGGTTGTGTTAATCTTGCTTGTAGGGGACATAAATCCTGGAATAAGGCCCATAATATTACAAGAGAAGATAAAAAGCCCAATAGTGGTGATCATGGGCAGGTATTTCTTTCCCTGTTCCCCTACTATATCAACGAGCTGGCTTTCAAAAGCCTGAATTGTGATTTCAAGTAAGTTTTGCATCTTGGAAGGAACAGGCTTAAAGTTTCGCGAGGCGAGAGCAAAAAAAAGAATTAGAACCAGGACTACGATTAAACACATAACAACATTATCAGGTACAAGATGTTCTGGATTTTTAACTTCAATCCCCACTAAACCCAGAAGCGAGGACAGAGGCTTACTGAATATTTTGTTGAAGATTTCAACTAAAAATAAACTGTGTTCTAATTCTTCCATTTTTTTATCTTCGAGAGAACAACCACTGCTTCCACAAAAAATACAGGAATAATCATAGAAAACCCAACTGCAAAAGCAATAATCTTATTTGAGAAAAAAAAGATTATAATAGAAAAGATTGCAAGAATCAACAGGAGACGTAAAACATAGAGAAGGGCAGCTGATTTAAGAGCTTTTTTTCGCCCGAGGAGAAGGAATTTGGAAAGGGCTTGTCTGAGCCAAATGAAACTTATTACAGACAGACATCCTCCGGCAAAAACAAGAATAGCTGTCAGGAGATCAAAGATAATGAGTGCGGCTGTGGCTGGAATTAATGAAAAAAAGAGAATTTCTCCCGGTATACGGCGTAATATTTTTTCTTCAATTTGATCTGATGTCTCAGGTTTTGCCATTTTTCTTTTCACTTTTCTCCCTGTTGCATATTCGATGTATTATCGTTTACATATTGATCATCCTTATATTTATTAATTCCCTTCATAAGGCTTATTAAACCCGAAGCTATGCCAAAAAACAAGAAAATCAGCAGCATCCAGGGTTGGGTATGTAATACTTTATCGAGCCAGTATCCGAAGAACAAGCCGATCGCTATAGAAGATGGAAGCATAAGCCCCAGCGAACTTAACTCCGCGATCTTGCGGAATTTGGGCTTTGTATCATTTTTATTACTGTTCATTATTTCTAATAATACCATAATTTGTACTTAAAGAATCAAATTACATAAGGAACAAATTCGAGCAAGAAGATTTTGTGTAAAGAAGGAGTGTATTTCTACAGATGTTCAATTTTTCCTTTTTTTTTCGATTATCCCCACTATATTTTTCACCTTCTGGTCCTGATCTTTGCGACAGATAAGAAGGGCGTCCTCCGTATTAACAACAATGATATCCTTGACTCCAATCAGGGCTGTAATCTTTTGCGGGTTATATACAAGGCAGTTTTCAGAATCCAAAACGATGCTATCTGTTCTAAAGTTGTTCCCGTA
>AWNV01000025.1 GCA_000493965.1 Candidatus Aminicenans sakinawicola JGI OTU-1 | reverse complement strand
TAGCAAGGGGAGAATCCATTTCTTTTGAGGAGTTGAAACGTGGCTTCGCAGAGAAAAAATTGGCTAATAAGTGAAATTGCTAGAAACGCACAGATAAATATTGAAAATCTTGATTTAAAATCCCACAATGAAGTAATTAAGAAATTTGAGTGTCTTGAGATAAATCCTTTTTTAGGGGATATTAAAAAAGTGGGGGGGGAAGAGAAATATCTATAGGGGAAGAATAGGAAAATATCGATTTTATTTTAAAATTATTCCTCAATCAAGACACATTCACATATTGCTGTTTGAATATCGGGGGAGAATTAAAGATAAAATTATTCAAAGGTTAAAATGAAGCCACTTAGTTGCCAAAATAGAAACTCGTTATAGAGTACGATCCGATCTCTCCATAATTCTTCAAAAAATTCAAGTTTATTCCGAATGCCTTCGATGAATTTGTCTATTGTAATATGAATAGGTGAAATTTCAAAAATATGATCAATCTCCTGCGCTGCAACTTCCCTAAGAAGAAAGAGCGCTGCAGATTAGTCCATTCAGGGAATGGTTCCTTCATTATTATAGGCTTGCTTCGCAACCTACGGTAGCCCGCAATTACGACATGGATGGCCCGTCTTGGAAAGAGACGGCTCATAGCATCTCATTTTCTCGATAGGTAATCTGAATCGGATGACAGCTATGCTTATTTACGAGATTGCTTCTGCCTTTCGCTATTATTCAAGGGCCATGATGAAGCGGTCCCTTGGGCTTTCGAAGTGGATCCTTTTCGGATCAAACATGTAAGGATTCCAATCACCGAGCCAGTCAAGACGTTCCCGCAGCTCTTCATTCTCTTCTGTGTCGGGGCGTTTCTCTAATTCATCTGCGGCCTCAAAAACCTCGATACATTGATAATATCCGGGAATACTACCGCAATCCTCAGGATGAGCGGCAAGTTTGCCATCGAGACAGACAGGGTAAGTGATATTCTTTGTTTTAGGAAGAATTTTCTCGAGGTTTACAGTCATTTCCCAGCTATCACCATAGTCATAGCGGTAGATGGCCCTGTCAGAGGGATTTTTGAGATAATTATCGATGGGAACTTCGGTTGTGATAAGCCAATTCTCATCCATTTCCCAGGGCTCCCACCATGGGCATTCGATATGGACTCTGTCTCTTTTTTGGTCTTTGCCAGGGATTTCGAAGCAATGGAGATGGTAGCCCAAGAGGATTTAAATTCATATCTCATAAGGATTTGATATGCTTTTTTGCAGCACTTGGACTCTTATAGATTTTGCCTTTTTCAGCGACTAGCTTTTCGATCTTCTCCCATTCTCTTGCTGTATAAACTGGGTTCTCTATTATATCACATGGAGATAGGATAATACCTCTGTCGGTGACTTTAAACATTACTGTTGATCCAGGCTCCAGCTTGAGGATTTCTCTTATAGCCGAGGGAATGGTCACTTGGCCTTTCGACGTTACTTTTGCTGTTTCTGTATAGTTCATATAGGACTCCTTGATGCCTTGTATTCTTACATTCTTACATTATTAATATAAGTTTTATTGTAGAGCCTGTCAAGACAAAATATAATTGCAGTTTGGCTTTGGGCTATAATATAATCTGGCACGAACCATGTTGTTTAAGAAAATGAATATTTTGGGCTTTTGTGCTCTTGATTTTTGGCATTCCGTTTATGTGATTTAAAAGGCAGCTGATCGAACTCTCACTCCAAGCAGGATGTGAAGGACGAAGTCAACCAAACAGGCAAAAAAATAATTGAAGTTGGTCAGACATTATTTTAAAATAGACCCACCAAAATTCAAAAAAGAGTTAAAAGGAGAAGGGAATATGAAAACGATTTGCCGATGTTTGGTACTCATTCTGTCAATAGGCTTATTTATCTCTGTAAATAATCTTGAAGGCTATTCTACTCTTATAAGGTCAGACTATGGAGATGAGAACACCTCCATCAAGAGGCTTTTAGATGAGGTGGTCCGATTTGAGAAAAGTACGGGAGGCTCCCTAGGGGTCGGGGCAGTTCATCTCGAAACAGGCAGATCCTTTTATTACAATAAAGATATCCGTTATCCCATGGCAAGCACTTTTAAGATTCCGATTGCTGTAAAGCTTTTATCCCTAGTTGAAAAAGGAGAGATAACGCTGTCAGACATGATAAAAGTTAAAAAGAGCGACCTCCATCCCGGAAGCGGAACTATAGCCCAGCTGCTGGATGATCCTGGCGTCATCCTGTCTGTCCAAAATCTATTAGAGCTGATGCTGCTGATAAGTGACAACAGCGCTACAGATATTTGCCTGAACTATGTAGGCGGATCAGGATCAGTAACTCAAAAGATGCGCGATATAGGGATCATGGATATCGATATTAACCGCCCCACATATGTGGCTATTGCTAATTACCTGGGAGTCATATCCGTGAAAGAAGGCGAACCCTACTCGGATGATGATGTAGTCAAGGAACTCGGGCAGCTGTCAAAGGAACAGCGCAAGCAAGCCGCAGAGGCTTTCAGTAAAGATAAGCAGGACACAGCGACTCCTCCTGCTATGGCGCAGTTACTGAAAAAAATCTGGAATAAGGAAATCCTCAGTAAAGAAAACTCAGAGTACCTTCTTGATATTATGAAGCGCTGTCAGACCGGTAAAGCCAGGATCAAAGGCATTCTCCCCTCTGATACCACTGTCTATCACAAAACCGGAACCATAGGAAGTTCAACAAATGACGTAGGAATCATTGAACTCCCCGGAGACGCAGGAAATGTCATAGCGGTCATCTTCATAAAAGAAGCAAAAGTTGACAATGAAGAAAGCGAAGAGGTCATCGCCCATATCGCCAGAACATTATACGATTACTTCCTCTTCACAACTGAATAATGCTCAAATGCTCCCATCTTGAAGAACTGCGGCTTGGCTGTGCCAACCTATAGATTGCAATATAGATAGCCCAAATTCACCTTATCTATTTGTGCTTAGACCACCCATTTTGCCTAAAAATATTTACTTGTAGGAAATTAATTTGTTCTTTTAATGCAAAAGCTATATTGTGGCATTGATGCACATTCATAAGACAATGGGCAAATATTGGAGATTCCATTAAAAGAAAAATTATTGTGACAGGAAAAATAGTAATGCTATATGATTAATAAGTTATGGATCTGTATCTCTGTTGTTTAAGAAAGTGAATATTTTAATTCAATTCTTAGCGGGATTTTGTGGGGAGCATCTGCTTGATGAGAAGATATTTGTGGTGCCGTCGTATCAGGTGGGGCATCAAATCGGGGAATCGCTTACGAAAGCCGGGCATTCTTGGGTGAATTTACGGTTTGCGACGCTGCCGTCTCTGGCTCAGGAATACGCAGGACTTGATCTATCACAGGGGGATATTAGTCAGATTTCCGAATCCTCGGCAGTGATTCTGCTGAACAAGGTTTTCGGCGCGCTGCTGGACGATGGAAGGTTGAGTTACTTCGGTGAACTCAAGCCATCAACAGGAATCATACGGGCTCTACACAAGTCGCTCTATGCACTAAGGATGGATGGCATAAGGAGCGACGACTTAGCGCCTGAGAGTTTTATAAACGAAAAGAAAGGACTGGAAATCAGGTTTATCCTGAAAAGCTATGAAGAAGAGTTGGAAAAAAATAAATTCATAGACCTGCCGGGGCTCTATTCCATGGCGCTTGAAAATGCCGAAGAAAGCCCTTCGGATCAGGAGAAATATTTTCTGATTCTTCAAAACAGTTCCTTAAATAAGCTGGAGACAGAATTCTTAACCAAGGTTGCGGGGGAAAACCTGATCCTGGTTCCACAGGATCCGGTGATAGGGATTGAAAGGCCGCGGTACTACATAGAGATTGCTTCGCAGTCTTCGGTGACTCGCAATGACAGGGGTGTTTGCAATGACAGGGTAGTACCGAGATCAGATATTGAGAGGGCGCCGTGGCTGTTTGCTCCGTATAAAGCCCCTCCTCCCATCAAAGACGGCACCCTGGAACTCACAAGAGCCATCGGGTCTTCGAATGAATGCCGGGAAATTCTGAGGTGCATAACAAGCGAAAAGATCCCTCTGGATGATGTCGAAATTGTTTATCCTCCTGGGATAACCTATCCCTCCATTTTCTATGTGCTTTCCATGAAATCCGGGATTCGGGTGACCTTTGGGAACGGCATTCCACCCGGGTTTACTTCCCCGGGCAAGATATTCAGAAACATGCTGAAATGGATAGAGGGAAATTTTCAGACATCGGAGCTCTGCCGCATGATCGAGAGCGGCGACCTGAAACTTTACGGCAAAGGAAAAAAAGAAGACATTCCCTCTGCACAAAAAACCAGCCGTTATTTGAAAAGGGCCATGATCGGCTGGGGAAGAGAGCGGTATATTCATAGGCTGGAGAACTTGAAGAAGAGCTGCGAAAGCAAAGCCTCGAAGATTCCTGATGATGAGGATGATGACAGGACACCGAAATATGAGGCCTATATCAAGGATATCGACTGGGTCATAAAGCTCATAAAAAATATGCTCGATTGCTTTCCTCTGTGGGAGGAAAAGGAGGAAATCGATTTCAGGGAGATTTGTCGAGGGATCTCCTGGTTTCTGAAGGAATTCTCACGGATACGGAATGACCTGGACAGGGAAGCCTATGCATCGATCAGGGCGAAGCTGGAAGAGGTAGCTGAGCTTGAAACCGCTTTATTGCCAAGAGAGGATGCCTTCGAGAGGCTTCGCATCCTGTTGGAGAACATCCGGGTTGGTGCATCGGGGCCACAGCCTGGCCATCTTCATCTTTCGAGCTATCGCTCAGGCGGCTATTCAGGACGCCCTTTGACCTTTGTCGTGGGGCTCAACCAGGATCACTTCCCCGGGATCGGATATCAGGATCCCTTTCTTCTGGACGAGGAGAGAGAAAGGATATCCGGCTCGCTCAAGACGACAGAGGACATGCTGAGGGAGAACCTTTATTCGATGGCTTCGCTCCTTTCGTCGCTTCGGGGCAGGGCTGTGCTGAGCTATTCATCCTATGACATCGTGGATGAGCGGCCGTCTTTTCCATCATCTTTGATGCTTCAGGCTTTTCGTCTGGTCGAGGGAGATCCGAGGCTCGACTATTCGGCGCTTCTGGAGAGGCTTCCCGAGCCTCATGGATTCCTGCCTGAGGACATGGATAAGACCTTTGACACGATCGACTGGTGGCTTCGGAAGCTTTCCTCTGACGGCACACTCTATGACGGGATTGACGTTGTGAAACAATGCTTTCCGGAGCTTGGCCGGGGAATCGATGCTCTTGATACCCGGAATGCTTTAAAATTGAGTCTATACGAAGGCATGGTCCAGGTGAAGGTCGAAGATGTCCATCCTCTCTTCAACAAAGATGTGGTCATGTCGTCCTCGAGGTTTGAACTTCTGGCCTCGTGTCCTTTTGCCTATTTTCTTAACTATATTCTCGGTCTTTACAAGCCGGAGGAGATCGAATTCGACCCATCGGTGTGGCTGGACCCTCTCCAGAGAGGAAGCCTGATTCATGAGATATTCTATGTGTTTATGTCGGAATTAAAAAAGATAGGTGAGAAGGTGGAGGCGAAAAAACACCTCTCCCTCATGCAAAAGATCGCTAAGGAGACTATTTCTCGCTATAAAGAAGAGATCCCACCACCCTCTGAAGGGGTGTTTGCCAAAGAAAAAGCCGAGGTGATGCAGGCGATGGATGTGTTTCTGGCGGCTGAACAAAAACTGGGAGAGCGAGTGGAGCCCTTGATGTTCGAGGTTGTGTTCGGGATCGAAGAAAAAGAGGGCAAGGGAATGGAAGAGCCGGTGAATGTGGCGCTAACGCCTGAGTCATCTTTCAGGATGAGGGGAAAAATCGACAGGATCGACCGGGTGGGAGGCAATCGTTACCGGGTGATCGATTACAAAACAGGGCGATACTCCCGGTATGACAAACTCCGGTGCTTTGGGGGAGGACGTACTCTCCAGCATGCCCTTTACTCGTTGGCTGNAGAGGAAATATTAAAGAAAACGGGGGTAGACGCAAGCCCCAGGGTTGTGGAGAGTGGATATTATTTCCCGACACGGAGAGGAGAAGGCAAGGAGGTTTTGGTCGAGGAATTCAACCGGGAGGAACTCAAGTGCCTGCTCTGTGAGCTTTGGAGGTTTTGGTCGAGGAATTCAACCGGGAGGAACTCAAGTGCCTGCTCTGTGAGCTTTTGGATATTCTGAAGAGGGGGCATTTTATCGTTGGGTTGGATGCGAGCTGTGCCTATTGTGATTTTCTGCCCATCTGTGGAGATGGTGCGAAGGATAGGGCCAAAGCAAAAAGGCACAGCAATCCTGTGGAGTTTGGGGTTGTAGACAGACTCAAAGAGTATAAATAGTGATGGATAGCCAGAGACTTATCGACAAGGAAGCAAGGGAGAAGATCGAGACCGCATTGGACACTACTCTGCTTGTCGAGGCAGGGGCAGGTTCAGGGAAGACCCACAGTTTAGTGGTCAGAATACTGGCACTTTTGGCATCGGGTCGGGCCAAGATCAACACCTTTGCGGCTGTGACGTTTACGAGGAAGGCGGCAGCCGAGTTGAGGGGGCGTTTCCAGACAGAGCTGGAGAGGGCGGTTTTGCAGGCCGGAGATAAGGATAAGGAAATTCATGACCGGTTGGCCGAGGCCCTCCATTATCTGGAGCAGAGCTTTATCGGGACCATCCATTCCTTCTGTGCGAAGATTTTGAGGGAGCGGCCAATAGAGATCGCACTGGACCCTGATTTTGCGGAGCTGGAAGAGATCGAAAACAGCATCTTCCGGGAGAACTGCTGGCATGAGTATCTGGTGAAAGCAAGACTCACAGATGAGGATGCGCTTCTTGAACTCGAGAGGACTGGCATCACTCCTGATGAATTGAAGGAGCCGTTTGTGTCTTTGTCGCTTTATCCGGAGGTCGAGTTTATTGGGGGGAATGATGAAGAGCCGGATTATGGTGAATACAGGAGAGCGCTCGAGGATTTTCTGAGTGATGCCCGGAAGTGCGTGCCTTTTGAGAAGCCTGCAAAAGGGTATGATTCCCTTCAAGGATTGATGCACCGGTGTTTTTTGCGTCAGGCAAACCTCGGTTTTTCCGACCAAGGTGTTTTGATGGAGACATTCGAGCTGATGGACAAAAAGGTTAAGGTCATACAGAACCGGTGGCCGTCCAAAGAAGAGGCACTGGACTTTCAGAGTGCGTTCGATGCGTTTAGTGATGGGATTGTCAAAGAGGCTTTGAGGCAGTGGCGGGAATTAAGGCATTCGAAAATTCTGGCGTTTCTAAGGCCTGCGTTGGATTTCTTCAAGGAAAAACGGTTGAGTCAATCTAAACTGAACTTCCAGGACCAGTTGATGTTGTCGTCGCAATTGCTCAGGGAAAACCCTGAGGTTAGGCGATATTTCAGCAGGCGGTATTCACATATCCTTGTCGATGAGTTCCAGGATACAGATCCGATCCAGGCAGAGGTTCTCTTTTACTTGACTGGGACCGATACGGAGGAGAAAGACTGGCACAAACTGACGCCGAGGCCCGGGTCGCTGTTTTTGGTGGGTGACCCGAAGCAGTCGATCTTCCGGTTCAGGCGGGCTGATATCGACACCTACAATCTCGTGAAGGGACAGATCGAGAAGGGAGGCGGAGAGGTGCTTCATTTGACCACGAATTTCCGATCTATCGATGCGTTGGCTGAGTGGAACAATGCGGTTTTTCGGAATGTATTCCCTGAGAAGGCGGACAGATACCAGGCGGCTTTTGCCACTTTGAATACGGTGAGGGAGGCGGAAGGGAGATTGCACGGGGTGTTTAAGATTTCCATTCCGCAGCAAGAGAGGCATAAGGAAAAGCTGATCGTCGGGATAGATGCCGACAAAATCGCCGATTTTATAAGCTGTGCTTTGAGAGAGGAGGCAAAAGAAAGGAATGGGTGGGAGCCGTCGGATTTTTTGATCCTTTTCCGTTACAGGAAAAACATGACCGTGTATGCAAGGGCTCTGGAGAAACGGGGAATTCCTTACGAGATAACGGGAAGTGGTGCATTCTCAGAATCCGAAGAAGCAAAGGAAATTTTGAACCTGGCCAAGGCTTTGAACGACCCTGACAATCCTATTTATACCGTGGCTGTGCTTCGAGGGATCTTTTTCGGGGTGAGCGATAAGGATCTGTATGAATATAAACAAAAAAGGGAACGGTTCTATTTTTTAAAGGGAGTGGATGAGAAGGAAGGGGATGTAAAAGACAAGGTTTCACAGAGCCTTTCCAAACTCAGGCAGTGGTGGGAATGGATAAGGAAGTATCCCGCGACCACGGCTCTGGAGATGATCTTCGAGGATTCGGGCATCGTCAATTTTGCCGCATCTTCTGAGATTGGAAGCAGCCGGGCCGGGAATCTTTTCAAGCTTTTAACGATTCTTCGCAGTCAGGAAAGGGAAGGAGCAGCATCTTTTGCTGAGCTTGTGGATTACTTGGAGGAGCTTGTTTCCGTTTATGAGATAGAGGAAATGAGCCTGACGCCGGGAAGAAAAAATGCTGTGCGGCTGATGAACCTGCATAAGGCGAAGGGATTGGAGGCCTCCTTTGTTTTTCTGGCAAATCCTGTGGGACAAAGGGAGCATGCTCCGGATAAACACATCATCCGGAAGGGGATGATTCCTGAGGGATATTTTCTGTGCAGCAAAAAGATTGGGAAGCATCATTGGACGGCCCTTTCCTATCCTGTGGGGTGGGAGGAAAAAGTGGAGGAGGAGAGGCTGTATGCCGAGGCCGAGGAGCAGCGGTTGATGTATGTGGCATCGACGAGGGCCAAAGACTGTTTGGTTGTGAGTACGTATGAGGGGAAGCTTGGAGAAAGACGTGCGTGGAGTTCTCTGGACGATTGTATACAGGGTGTATGGAGTTCTTTAGATGATTGTATCCAGAGTGTGCCCGAGCTCGAGATTCCTGATGTGAGGTTTGTGGAGGAGAGGGAGAAACTGAGGCTCAGGAAGGGTGAATGGGAAGTGGCAAAGGAGAAGATAAAGGAGAGGCGGGATGTGGTGGCGGTGCCGAGTTATGCTGTTGAGAGTGTGACATCGCTCGCCAAGAAGGATCTGGAAGTGCCCGAGTGGAGGCGGGGGGAGTTACGGCATGGCCTGGGGTAGAGCAGTGCATAAGATGCTCGAGATTTTGGGGAAATGGGATGCGGATTGGGATGGTGATGGCCAAAAGCTTGGTCTGCTGTCAGAAAATGTCCTTGTGGCGGAAGAAATAAGCCTGGACAAAAAGATTGAGCTTGTAAGATTGGTCCTGTCGATAACAAAATCCGAATTCTGGGAAAGAGTGAACCAAGCCGAGAAAAAATTCTTCGAGGTTCCGTTCTCAATCATGACAGATAGAAAAGCCCTGGGAATAACTGATAGGGAGGAGGTAAGGGCACAAACGGGTGATTTAACAATGTGCGAAAGTAATAAACCCGGTAAAAAAGATTCGAAAAACAAGAATTTAGACAAGCAGAGACTCCCGGTCATCTTAACCGGTGCCATCGACCTGGCCTTTTTGGAGAGAGACGGGTGGATAATCGCCGACTTCAAGACCGATGATATTAGAGATGACCTAAAAAGCTTCGTGAATTATTACGCCCCCCAAGTCAAAATCTACAGCCGCTTCTGGGCGGAAATCACCAAACAACCCATCAAAGGGGCCGGCCTGTATTTCACCTCCATCAATAAATGGGTCGAAATCATATAGAGATTGTTGCCTTGCATTATTGTATCGCCTTTAGGGCATTATCTTTTAAGATATCTCTTAATCTCCTCATGAGTCCCAGCCAATACAAACAGGTTTTTTCCAAAGCCAATTTATAAATAAAAAATCAATTGAGATTCCATAAAAAATAATTGAGGATTGCGGCAAAGCTTACCCAAAGGATGTAAGGAAGAAGTAAAAATGAGGCAATTTTTGAAATTTTGAAGGATTGAATAATGGTTAATGAAATGGCAACCCATAGAACAATTATCTCGAAAAATGCAAAAAGCGGCGATTTAAGGCCGAAGAATAGGATAGACCAGAGAACGTTCAACACAAGCTGGATAGCAAAGAAAATCAAGGCTTTTTTTACCTTTTGTTCTCTCAAACTTTTTTCCCACAGAAGATAGAGAGAGATTCCCATCAGCACAAACAAAGTTATCCAGACAGGAGAGAACAGCCAATTCGGGGGGTTGAAAGATGGCTTTTCGAGTGAAGCATACCATGTGGGAATGGAAGGGGTTGTAAACAGGGAACCAAGAAAGCCAGCCAACTGGCAGATTAAGATACTGATTATAAGTCTGATCAAGCTCTTTTTGGTCATTTTGTCCTCCTTGAGGCATCGACCAAGCCCCAGTCTAAAAGTTATTTAAACTCTTTTTGCGTTTTTCGTAATATTTCTGGTGGTATTCCTCGGCTTTGTAGAATTCAGATGCGGGGACGATTTGAGTGGCAATAGGCTTTTTAAATCGGCCTGAACTCTCGAGCTTGTCGACCATTTTTTCAGCAGCTTCCTTCTGACTGTCGTTGTTGTAAAAAATATAGCTCTTATACTGGGTGCCGATGTCAGGTCCCTGGCGGTCGATCTGGGTTGGATCATGGATTTTAAAGAAAAATTCCAGGAGATCTTCGTAACTGATCTTATTTGGGTCGAAGGTGATCTTCACGGCCTCGGCGTGTCCGGTCTTATCGGAGCAGACCTGCCTGTAAGTCGGGTTTTTTGTGTGACCTCCAGTGTAGCCAACAACAGTCGAGATAACACCTGGAAGTAAACTGAATTTTTGCTCGACTCCCCAGAAGCAGCCTGCAGCAAAGATTGCGGTCTCAACTTTTAGGGATTTTTTATCCTTTTCATCAGGTCTATCTTCAGGATTTGATTCGGCGCGTTGTTGAGAATCAGTTGGCTTAAAATCCAGACTGACTGAATTAATGCAGTAATGCTTACCTGGGGGGCCTGGACCGTCATCGAAGATATGTCCAAGATGAGCTCCGCAGACCGTGCATCTCGTTTCGATTCGGTGCATGAAATGGGAATAATCATCTAAATAGTCAATATGATTTTCATTCACAGGAGCAGTGAAGCTCGGCCAACCTGTGCCCTGTTCGTATTTGGCTTCAGAACTGAACAGGGGAGTGCCGCATCCAGCGCATACGTATATTCCTTTCTTATAAT
The DNA here is from genome assembly GCA_000493965.1 of Candidatus Aminicenans sakinawicola JGI OTU-1. Lineage (GTDB taxonomy): Bacteria > Acidobacteriota > Aminicenantia > Aminicenantales > Aminicenantaceae > Aminicenans > Aminicenans sakinawicola. The sequence goes on along the minus strand of AWNV01000025.1, from coordinate 30,904 downwards.
GGTTGTTGTATTTGCCTGTAAAAGATCGTTCTGTACTGCGTTTCCTCATTACTTGATATTGTTCGGGCGACAAGATCTTTTTCCATTCTTTATCTGTTTTGATTACCTTCTTGATCATCGTTTCTTCTCCCTTACTAAACTCGTCGGCTGTTGATTCCTGTTTGAACGAAGGCTTAAGACTTAGGCAGCAAATTAAGACGGCAAGAACCGTGAGGGCAATGATAATTTTTCGCTTAATTGAGTCTCCCATATCCTTTATTTCCCCTGAAATTATTATAATTTATTTTGAGGAGGAAGTAAAGAGCACGAATCAAATCATCTAAAATCTAACCGAAGAAGTAATGTCTTGTCATTTAAGAATCTAACCATGGTATGCCAGCAAATTCCTGGGTCTGGGGTTGAAATCCCAGTATCGAAAGAGGATTTAAATTCATATTTCATAAGGATTTGATATGCTTTTTTGAAGCACTTGGACTTTTATAGATTTTACCTTTCTCAGCGACTACCATCTCCGGATCGTGACGCCCTTCCTGGCCGGCTGGTATTCTCTGCGCTTGTAAAAAAGAGGAAGTACGGACGAAGCAAAAATGGGGGCTTCTCCGGTATAAATTTTTGGGGGAATTTCTATACAAGTTCCTACAAAATTGTAGCCCTTCCTACAATAATGTAGGATTTGTCATAACGTTCATAATTTAATTTCCTTTATTTTCAACAACATATAACTTGGCACGAGTTTTGCACTACAAACGACCTGATGAAACAAATGAAACGAAAGGAGGTTCCAATGAACATCAGAAAAACAATCGCGCTGATGGGATCTTTGATGATCCTGGGAGCGGGCTTAATTTTTGCCGAGGATACAACGCAAAAAGCGGCTCGAAATGTCGCACAAAACATGGTACAATCAAGATTCCAAGTCCGCACCCTGTTTGTAGATGAAAACGGAGACGGAATCTGTGATTTTGCTAATGATTTCCGTGATCACGACAATGATGGGATCCCCAATGGCCAGGATAGTGACTGGGCCAGACCCCAAGATGGTACGGGATACCAGGGAAGGAATGGAAACATGGCTTCCTCAAACAAGTTCAGGAACAAACACAATTTCCGCGTCAGTCAATTCGGCAGCGGCATATGCGATGGAACAGGTCCTAAGGGCTTGGGCAACAGGCGCGGCGGCAGATGAGACACAAAGAGGAGAGTGAACCTCTCCTCTTTCAAAGAGGGAAAAGGGGCATACCCTCATTTCCCTCTTTCAAGAAGGAGAACATGAGAAGATACGCATTCATCCTGTTTTTTGCACTGCTGCTCGCACCAAACCTGACTGCTGACACCCTTTCCCTGTCCTTTTTTCCAGAACGCAACCAACAATCTCTTCCAAAACCGGTTTGCAGAATCAGACCAGCTCTCAACTTTTGGCCTTTATGTGGATAAGAATATCTCCGAGTTCTCACTGTTTACTGAAGGGAGCTATTCCTATCTTTTTGAAAATCCCAACCTCACATACTACACTCAAGATGTGGGGATTGACTACATTCATGCTCTTAATGAGAAATCCGCGTTTTATCTTTCGCTAACCGGACGCGGAGCTTTCTACCGGTCTGACTATTCTGATTTCAATTATCTCTCTGTAAATTTTTTTACAGCCTTCAAAACTTACCTCAGCCAGACATCCATCCTGAAATCCAACTATACGTTTGAGTACAAAAACTACAAGTCGTCTGTTTTTGATTCCGTCAGCCACTCCCTGATGCTCTCTCTCGATAAATACTTTCAGACGAAAACCACTCTGAAGGGGGAGATGAGCTGGGGATACAAAAACTTTTTACACCCTTATTTCTCGGAGGAGGAAGTTGTGGTCGCGGAAACGAATTCCTCGTCTTCGGGGGGCAAAGGACGGCACAATCCCTATAGAAATGGTCTGCACCAGTTCATCATACAAACCCAGAGTGAGGGACAGGGAATCCAAGTGTTTTCATTGTCGGGATTGATTGCCCAAGGCCTGGGGAGTCGAGTAGGACTTCAGCTAACAGGCACAAAACAATGGAGCCTTTCCGGAAAAAATCCTTTCACTTTCATAGAAGAGTTCTACGCTGTCGAAAATCCTTCCTATGACCGGTTTTCTTGGGAAGGTTTCAGGATTGGAACCCAAATGACTGTGCTTATACCCTGGAATATCCAATTGAAGTTGATGTATACTATGGATAATAAGGAATTCCCAGGGATTGAAAGCCTGAGCCTTGAAGGAGATTCTCTGGGAATATTGCGAAAGGACGAAAGAAGACAGTTCGAAGTGAGGGCCAAGAAGAATTTTTCGAAATTTTCTGTTTCTGTTTCCTATTTCTATGTAGCCAACGGTTCCAACGACTCCTTATTTGACTGGAACGGCCACTTTTTTTCCGCCGGGATTCAATGGAATATACCTTATGGAGAAAGAAAATGAAACGTCTGTCTATGTGTGGATTGTTCGTTGTTTTGATCTATGCAGCAGCTTTGTCCTTCGGACAAAAAACAGAGCATTTTTACAACGTGGATAAGGAAATCACTGTCAAAGGCACCATTAAAGAAATCAAAATGGAGCCTCTCTACAAGAATACATCTCCTTTTCTCGTCATCATCCTTGAGGAAAACAAGACAAACACAATCTTCAAGGTCGAAATCAGCCCCGTATGGTTCTTTGACCATGATTTCCACCAGGGCGAATATCTTGTGGTCAAAGGGTCCTTCTACGCATCCGAAGAAAACGTCCGAAATATCATTACACGGGAAGTCCAGTTCAGCGGCCAAACCCTTCTTCTTAGGGATCAGCACGGCTTTCCAAATTGGAGAGGAGGAAAGGGACAAACAAATAGGAAGGGGAAAAGAAAAATGGGCTTATATTGAAAAAGAAGGCTATATTCTTATTTTTTTTCCTTCCCCTGATAGGGATTGTTATCCTTTTCTTTATTCTTTCCACAGTGAACCGGTCCTACATCAAAAGCAAGGTCGAAGACCTGGTAAAAGAACAGCTCCGTTCCACGGCCGAAATTCTCAAGACTAACATATCCCATTATTTGAGCGAAAACTATCAGGCAGACGAGATCTTCGAGCTTTATTCCGGAGAAGAAAATATCTATTATATGGCCCTGCTGGACGATGAAAAGAACATATTAGGCTGGAAGTCTCAGTTCGAAGGATATCTTCCCCTCTCTCGCAAAACCATCCAGGAAAAAGAATCGTGGGTCATAGATTCACCGGCCGGCAAGATATTCAACTTTTTTTCTTCTTTTACCGCACCGGATCAGAAAAATTACCATATTTATTTGGGATATTCCCTGGTTAATCTTGAAGAGATGATGGCCCATTCCCGAAGGAATTTCATTATTCTTTTTGCCGTAATCGTGGGTATAGGAATTGTTTTCTTTTTGGGTATTTATCAAATTCAAGCCCACTATATGAAAAAGGAGAAGGAAACCGAGAAGGAAAAGCGGGAGAAGGAGAGATTCCGTGAGATCTCCGCTTTTGCCTCAGGAATAGCCCATGAAATCAAAAATCCGCTGAACAGCTTAGCCCTTCTCCTCGAGCTCTTACAAAAAAAATCCCCACAGGAACTCTGGGAGGACATTTCTCAAGGAAGAACAGAAGTCCAAAAAATATCCCGGATCATTGATCTTTTCTCAGCCACGCTCAAACCACTGAACCTCCAGAGAGAGAGGTTTGTCCTTAAGTATCTTATCGAGGACATCTTTGAATCTTTGAGAAGGGGAGGCTCCTCTAAGTCAGTAGACCTGCAGTATTCCGAAGACAAAGAGATCATTATAAACGCGGATAAGGGATTAATGAGCCAAGCCTTTCTCAACCTGCTGCAAAATTCCCTCGATGCCTCCGAAAAGGAAACGATTCGTGTCCAAGCCAAAGAACAACGAAAAAAAGTTTCCATAACCATCACAGACAGCGGAAGAGGAATGTCTGATGAAGAAAAGACACACATTTTCGAACCTTTCTACTCCCATAAAAAGGAAGGCATGGGCATTGGCCTTTACCTGACAAAAAAAATCATCGAGGCCCATCACGGAAGCATCATATTCGACAGCCGCATCGGGCAGGGGACTTCTTTTTTAATTCAGATTACGGGAGGTTGAAATGGACAAAGGACATCTTTTAATTGTTGAGGACGATCCTCTCCAGAAAAAACTGATCAGAGAGAATCTGGAACAAGAAGGCTACATAGTCTTTGAAGCCTCATCCCGGAAAGAAGCCCTTGGAGTCATCACAGAGCAGACCATAGACATCGCTGTGGTCGATTACAAACTGGACGAGGAGACAGGAATCGATGTCATCCAGGGGGTCCTGGAGAAAAATCCATTGATCACGCCTATTATGGTGACCGCATACGGAAACGTGGAAACGGCTGTTCAAGCCTTGAAAAAGGGAGCTTACGACTACATCGCCAAGCCCATCGACTTTAATAAATTTCTTTTATTGATTGAAAGGGCATTGGAACGGCAAAAGCTGAAAAAAGAAGTCTCATTGCTTCAAAGTTCTCTCGAAGAAAAATTCAGACCGAAAAATTTCATCTTCACTTCCTCGGAAATGAACAAGGTAGCTCAGTTGACAGCCAAAGCGGCTAAAAGCGAGGCAACGGTTCTCATTTCTGGAGAGACAGGAACAGGAAAAGACCTTGTGGCCAAAACCATCCATTATTCCTCCAACAGAAAAAAAGGGCCTTATGTTGTCGTCAATATCCCTTCTTTTCCAGAAACCCTTATCGAAAGCGAACTCTTCGGGACCGAGAAGGGAGCCTACACAGGCGCATATGAAAGAAAAATCGGAAAATTTGAGTCAGCCTCCGGAGGAACCCTTTTTCTTGACGAAATCGGTGACCTCCCTCTCAAGCTTCAGGTCAAACTCCTGCGCTTCCTGCAAGAGAGAGAGTTCTACCGGTTGGGATCGTCTCAACCATTGAAATCAGATGTCAGAATCATCGCAGCCACAAACAGGGACTTGGAGAAGCTGATGGAAGAGGAGAAATTCAGGCCAGACCTTTACTACCGGTTAAACGTCATCCGCATCTATGTTCCTCCTCTGAGAAAAAGAAAAGAGGATGTTCCTCCTCTAGTGGACCACTTCATCAGAAAGTTTGCCGAGAAGGAGGGAAAAAAAATCGAGGGAATATCTGCCGAAGCCATGAACGCCATCATTCAATATCCGTTTCCCGGAAACATCAGGGAACTGGAAAATGTCATGGAGAGGGCGGTTGTTTTCTGCGAGAAGGATTACATTATAACCGCAAATCTACCCCTTTTTCTAAAGGAAAAAAAAGAAGAAAAATTACAGATGGATGGGCTGTCTTTGACAGAGAGAGTCAAGCGGCTCGAAATCTTGGAAATCAAGAAAGCAATCAGGGAAAACAATGGCGTTAAGAGCAGGGCGGCCCGGGCATTAGGGATCACGGAGAGAATGCTTGGCTACAAGATAAAATCCTACAAAAGATAAGAATTTCCTTTTTTGTTGATGACGATGTTCACTCAATTTCATTAAATTTCCACCCTCTTAATAGCTGCCTCTCCGATAATACACATAAAAAACAAATCCAGTCAACAAGAAATCCGCAGGAATGAGAGAATCTTATAAAATTAGCTAATTGAATTGGATTGATTGAATTGCAGCTTGGCTGTGCCAACCTATAGATTGCAATATAGATAGCCCAGATTCACCCCCTATATTTGCGCTTAGACCATCCATTTTGCACGATTTTCGCCAGTTGACATCTTGGAATAAAAATATCAGAACACAAGATGCTGAGGTCAATTGCCAGAAGCATTATCGTTTTATTTATCTAATAGGAGTCCAGATAGTATTAGTTTTGAAGGTTGTTGTTTTCATTCTGTCAATATGCAGCTTCAGGCACCAGTAAGTGACTGCTTTTCGACTTAGATTTCGGCTGTTTAATAATACATCTATGAATTTTTTCATGCTGTTTTTTTCCTGGATCTTTTTAATATAATCAAAACCCCCGAAATTTATTGCTCTCTCAATTTCAATTTCAGGAGGCACGGAACCAGGATCCCTGTCCCAGAATAATTCTTCTCTCATTTTATAAACTCATAAAAAAACTGTTTGATATCTTTCCATTCCTTGTTGGTTATTTTATGAATTTTGCCCCTATTTTTTATTAACATTATATTATCTTTTTCCTTTTCCGCATCATCAAAATATACAAAAGATGTCTTTCAGATGACAGGGGAAAAACCATAATTATCGTTACGCCAAATTTGAAATACCACCTTTTTTCCCTTTTGCCTTGACACTTGGAATGATTTTTTTGACTTGTTTGGAGGGCTGTGCTATAAGGCACTTTGAATCATATTTAGTAAGTGTTCAAAGGAGGCCTTTTCATGAAAAATCTTAAAATCTGTGCACTTTTATCTCTTTTACTGCTCACTTCTTTCTTCTTCTTTTCTTGCCAGAAAGCCGAGGATGTTCAAGTCGAAGACACTCAAACAGAAATCTCTCAGGAGGAAACCACAGCATCAGTCCCGGCTCTCAATGATCTCCATGAGGTGATCTATCCGATGTGGCACAGCGCTTTTGCAGAGAAAGACTATGCTCTGATCAAAGAGCTTCTTCCGCAGTTGGCCTCTCTGACAGAAAAACTGGATCAAGCGGAACTGCCTGGCATCCTGCGCGATAAAAAGGAACAGTGGGATGAGGGGAAAGGTACGATTAAAACCACTCTAGATAATCTCCATAAAGCTGTTGATGCGGACAATAAGGAAGACATGTTGAGTCAGGTCGAAGCTTTTCATAGTTCCTACGAGCGCCTCGTTCGGACAATCAGTCCGGTTGTGCCCGAACTGGAAGCCTTTCATCAAGAGCTGTATAAACTCTATCACTATCACATGCCGAATTTTGAACTGGAGTTGATTCGTAGTGATGTTGCGGCCATGCAGGAGAAAGTGGTTCCTTTAAGAACCGCACAGCTTTCAACACGCTTGGCTTCCAGACAGGAAGATTTTCAAGCAGTTGTGGACAATCTTGAAACGGAACTCAATAAATTGGCTGAATCCGTCAAAACGAGTCAAAAGCAAGAAATTGCCGATGCGGTTGAGAGGGTTCATACGGCTTACCAAAACACGGAAAAGATTTTTGACTGACTGATATCAAGTGTAATGTTGATTTGAAATAGCCCATTTTATTTCTCCTCTTCAATTAGAGAAAATACGAAGTCAAAAAAAGAAGAATTTGTTTTCACTCTCATAAATTTTCTTCAGAAATTGGATGAATTTTAGGTTATGGTTTACCATAATCTAAATGTTTTTCATAAATCTACCTGTCAAGTCATTTAAAAATCATCTATTGACAATAAACAATAATTCCCCTATTGTGTAAAATTGCTTTTCCTTCAGGATATGATAACCAAATATCCATGAGTTTGAAACCTTGCCTGCCTGAGGTATCTAAAGTTGAAATTTTACAAGCCCCATGCTATTTTGAAATTAAGAGATCAAACAATTTTTTGTAAGGAGAAGGGGATGAAAAAAATATTTAATTTTGTGGTGTTTACAATTTTGTTTTCCATATATCTGCCTGCCAATATATTAATACCTGTTACGGCGGACGCTAAAGCGGAAAAATCGGTTCTGCGGCCTGGAGAAACCGTTAAAATAACTCTGCTGAACTTTAGAGACGAAAACAATAAGCCAGCGAGTTCCGGGGAAAAGATTATCGTCAGGAGCAGCCATGGTCTAATCATGAACGGCACCAGCTGGTCTTATGATGAAACAGGATCCGATGAGGAAACATCCTCCATTCCGACTGTGCCAATTACCGGAAGTGCGAAAGTCTTCCTGCTGGGCAGTGATGGCAGGATTGAAGTTTATTACCGTGCTCCTTTAAGGGGAAAAGTCAGTGAAGTGGAGATTGAAGTTTTTAACTCACCCTCATACGGCTCGACAGCGGTTAAGGAGTTTGACGAAGCTACCATAGGCAAGCTTATAGCCAAAGCAAAACTCAAAATTAAATGGGGTACATATTTTCTGCTGAACTACGAGGAGAAGAAAAAAAACAAACGCGGAAGCAAAGTGGTATATACTCACGAGATAAAGTCTGTCATACGTATTGATTGCGAGCCCTGGCAAGCAGGCAGCATGCTACAGATAAAAAACCTGGAAGTGCTTGAGTTTTCCGGTAAAGCCGATCTCATAGGCAATGATTATCATGAGGTGCAAAAAGCCGTATCTGCAAAACCCCTTGCTTATAACACCCTGGTTTTACTTCATCTGAATCCTGAAAACAAGAAAATACAGGGTATCATTTACGAACCTGTTCCCTTAAATGTGGAGTGGCAGGGGGATGAGATTCCAGAAGGCCCACCGGATGTAGTAAATGTGGGCCCGGTTTCCAAAGATGAAAGAGGTTCTGAGGAAGCCAGGTTTCAGGGATATAAGATGAAATTTGATTTCCCTAAATCGAAACAGGATTCCAAAGGCAAAACAGAAGAGCGGGTTCGGAGCATACAGCAGTTCTTGCTGCAGAATTTCGCTGAAACCCAGGTTCACCCTGACCATATCGTAAAAGAGGGAGACGGAAAAACCTTTTTCGCCGGCCAGGGCAAATGGGAAAAATCTTCAGGCAGCAATTTCCACCGTAAAACCTACACCTGGGAGCTGCATATAACAGACTAACAACTTTTTAATATTCGAATTCCAGATAGAAAGTGGTGTAGTATGGGCTTTTACAATTGAAGAAATATTTTGACATCTATGTTTTAAGTTTATAATATTATTTTTTCAGATAGCCGGGGAAAACATGATGTTGCCATGAACCCTTTAAGCTGTATACTTCTTCTTCAACTCGGATACCTTATAGGTTCACTCTCTCCATCCTATTTTCTTGGAAAAGTCCTATATAGTGTAGATATACGTGAATTAGGGACGAAAAACGCTGGGACAGTCAACGCATACAAAGTTTTAGGCTTGGGTCCAGCCATTATGACAATTGTTTTTGACCTTTCAAAGGGACTTCTCGTGATGCACACAGCCTACCTGCTTGGAGCCCCCCTCTTTTAGTTCACCTGACAGCTTGTGCAGCTATTTTAGGCCATGTATTTCCCTTTTACCTTAATTTCAGAGGAGGGCAAGGTGTTGCTACAGCCACAGCCATCTTAATATATTACCTGGGAATGTTCTACGTAAATAGATGGCTTCCACTGGAATCTCTTGTTTTTCTGGCCTTTTGTGTATTTTCTTTTCTATATATTACTAAGATCGGTGAATTTATTGGAAGCGTTATCCTACCTGTCCTTGGAATTTCTATTCTTGTTTTCTCCCCTTCACAGGAATATTTATTCTTCATTCTTTCAATCATAGGATATATCTGGTTTATTGATATGTTTAATATCTATAATAACAAGCTGCTTCCTGTCCTCTTAAAAAATATAAAACATGAAATCAATTGGCGTCTTGTTATAAGGCCTGCAGCCATTCTTTTAGCTATTTATTATCTAAACAACACCAAAAGAGAAGCACTCGTGTTAACAGGCATCGTGACTCTTATTTTCCTTCTGTTGGATTTTATTCGGCTTCTTTCTAAAAAAATAAACACTTTCTTTTTCAAGAAAATCAAAGATTTGTACAAGCCAAAGGAATACAAAAAATTTTCATCCATGACGAATTTTCTTGTAGCTATTTTCATAACCTTTCTACTCTTTGAAAAATCTATTGCTATTCTATCCACTTCATTTCTTATTTTTGGAGATTTCTTCAGTAAGTTCTTCGGCATTTACTTTGGCCGCACACAGATATTCCAGAAGTCTTTAGAAGGAAGTCTTGCTCACCTGAACGCTTGTCTATTAGTTGGATATTTCTTCCTCCATTTTGTTTCTGTGCCAATTCCGGTTTATTTGGCAGGAGCCTTTGTGGCCACATGCACAGAACTCTTACCTATGGGCATTGATGACAACCTGAGTGTCGCAATTCTTAGTGCATCCGCCATGTCTGCATTTCAACTATTTTAACTCCTCTCATTATTACGGTCGTGTAGTTAGGCTGCACCAACATATAGATTATAAATGCTAAGGTCAATTGCCAGAAACATTATCGTTTTATTTATCTAATAGGAGTCCAGATAGTATTAGTTTTATATGAAAAAAATAATTATAGAATATTATCTCAGTTCATTACTCCTGATATTTTTGATACCGGGGCTTTGGACAGCATCCTGCGGACAAAGTGTCGTCCCCAAAAAAAGGCGATTAATGATCCCATCAGGTTCCCGGCTACCATTCCCCACCAAATACCATCGAGTCCCAGGTCAATGACGATAGCAAAGAGGTAGGCCAGGGGGGTGGTTAAGATAATCGTCCGAATGATCGTCACAGTAAGAGAAATTGTTCCCTTGCCTGTTCCCTGGAACATGGCTGAAGAGAACATGCCGAATGAAACTCCCGGATAAAAAATACACATGATCTGCAGGAAAGTGATTAATTCAGGCCTTATTCTGAAAGCTTCTTGTGAAGTGGTAAAAAGCCAGGCAATAGAGGGAGCCAAGAAAAAAGTGATAACCGCAGTGATCAACGAGATGGATGCTCCGATTTTAATCGCGTACATATAGGAGGTATTGAGTTTTCGGTAGGCTTTTCCGCCGAAGGCCGCGCCTGTCACCGAGGTTACGGCTGTCGCAATGCCAATAAGCGGTAGGGTAGCGAACATAACAACGCGCCATCCTGTGGTGAATACAGCCACACCGTCGGTCCCTCCCACTTTAACCGCGATGAGATTGATGATAAGCATTGTTAGGGCCATGGACATCTGCATGAAGGTGGAAGGGATCCCAACCCTAAGGATGTCTTTAAGGATGACCTTACGAAAACGGAATTGACGAAAGGAAATGGTAACATATGTATCCCGCTTGATAAAAAGCCAGTGGAATAGAAATGCGGATGACACGCATAAAGAGATCATTGTCGCCCAAGCGGCGCCTTTAACTCCGAGTTTTAATGCATAGATAAAAATCGGATCGAGAATAATATTGATGCCGGCTCCCAGCATCATGATGATCATGGCCCGTTTGACATCACCTTCTCCCCGGAGAATGGCACTCGAGATGTTACTGAACAGGATGATAAGTGTTCCGGCGAATAATATCCTGGCATAGGCAGTGGCTGTCGGCACGATGGGCCCTGCTCCCATTGCAGCAAATATCCTGGGTGCCAGAATCATAAAGGGGACAGTGATAATAAGAGTTGTGATAAACATCATGACCATGGTGTGGGAGGCAATGGCATCAGCATTTTTCTTGTCTTTAGCGCCAATTCTTCGTGAGATGGCAGAACTGCCTCCTACTCCGATGCCGGCGGCCAGAGCAAATACCATGAAAAAGAACGGAAAGAAAAAACCCACAGCGGAGAGCGCATCCGGCCCTAATCCGGAGACCCAGAGTCCATCCACAAAATTGTAGAGGGTATGGACCGACATGGCCACAATCATGGGGATGGACAGTTTGATGATTGCCTGTTTCGGGTTTCCTAGAAGAGTTTGGACTCCCTTTGTTGTCGTGTAAGGAGATGATGTTACCGGTTTGTTATGACTTGTATTTTCCATTTAGCACCTATAAAACCCAGCATTCTAACATGCTTTAGCACTCATGGCTATCATTAATTACGGAATTGCTTATCATTTTTCCTTATAGAAAATGAAAATTTTGATATTATATTAGGAGATGTCGGTGAACATTCGACGGAATTACGAAGTGAAGTTTGAGCCCATAGATTGTAAAATAGATAACCCAGATTAATCCTCCTATGTTAGCACTTAGAACGGCAATTTTGCCACAAAAGGCTCATCGCAATAATGAGTTCTTGGATTGCCAATAACATGATCCCCCCGCTCTCAGCCGTTTGACTTTTTTCCCATGTGTAAATAGGATATTATTTTGGAAAGATATTATTTTAGGGAGGGAGGAAATGAAAAAAAACATTATCATGATCATTGTTTTTCTTATAATTTGTACGGCAATTTTGCTGCCTGCCGGATTACAAAAGGCTCAGCTGCAACAAACAACGCAGCAAAAAAAATTCAATACAGAGTTGATTGAACTTCGAGCGAAAGTTAATCAACTCGAGAAAGAACTGGAAATGCTGAAAAGGATTATAAAAATTAACGGACCTAATGTGGATATAAACACCGGCGGAAGTGTCAAAATACGTGGGAGTATTGTATCGGTTGAGGCCACAGCAACGGCCCAATTGAAAGGCCGCATGGTCACGGTTCAGGCATCTGGCATAAACACGATCCGAGGATCACTTGTCAAGATTAATTGAAGCATGAGATGAGCACAAAATAAGATTGAGAAAAAAATGAAAAAAATCCAAATACGATTAACAATAAGGCTTTTAACATGTGTTATGGTATTTGTCTTCTTGGGGATGCTGTCGCAGGTGATTTTTTCGGATTCAGGCAAACCAGCCGCACGATTGGGTGACATGACTGCCCACGGGGGCAAAATTACAGTGGGATGTGCTACTGTGCTGATCGGCGGTATGCCCGCTGCGAGAGTGGGAGACATGCATATATGCCCGATGGTTGAACCAAGAGTTCCACCAGTCCCTCACGTGGGAGGTCCAATAATTATGGGATCTCCGACAGTTATCATCGGAGGGATGCCGGCAGCACGCATGGGAGATATGGCGACTTGTGTCGGCCCTCCTGATTCCATTGCGTTGGGGTGTCTGACTGTTCTGATCGGCACAGGGCAAGCAGACGCGCCAAAAAAATACAGCGAGAACTACATCAAAGCTCGATACAAAAAATCTATTGTCACCACACAACAGAAATTAAAAAAAATTAAATAAAACAAAAACTAAAAACTACATCTTTGTCTTTTTTTGGGAATTGATTTTGCAATTTCTCGTGTGATATATTCATTCGCAGATAGAAATAGGAATAGGGTCAGACCTATTGAATAGGATTGAATAGGGTACTTGTTGAATAGGGTCAGACCTATTGAATAGGGTCAGACCTATGCAACTCACTGATATATTTTAAATTAATTATTATTTCCCTCCATCTTTATGCCTTAATCGGCTAATTTGAGGGTCGAAATCGTCCCGTTTAGGATATGTTTCTTCCCTAATCTCCCATGATCCTTTTTCTTCCGAGACCGGCCGATACTGTCCTCTAACTCCCAGTTTTCTTTTTATATCTTCAACAAATGACTGGCTTCCCACCGCGAGACTCTCAGTCCATATTTCTTCGCGAATAAGGTTTCCTGTATTAAGGGCTTCATGTATTAAGTTCTGATGTGTTGTTTTAAGCTCATTATAAGATAGTAGGAATAGGGTCAGACCTATGCAACTCACTGATATATTTTAAATTAATTATTATTTCCCTCCATCTTTATGCCTTAATCGGCTAATTTGAGGGTCGAAATCGTCCCGTTTAGGATATGTTTCTTCCCTAATCTCCCATGATCCTTTTTCTTCCGAGACCGGCCGATACTGTCCTCTAACTCCCAGTTTTCTTTTTATATCTTCAACAAATGACTGGCTTCCCACCGCGAGACTCTCAGTCCATATTTCTTCGCGAATAAGGTTTCCTGTATTAAGGGCTTCATGTATTAAGTTCTGATGTGTTGTTTTAAGCTCATTATAAGAATTTAGTTCCAACAGCTTTATCAAGCAAGTGTAGTCAATTATCCTTTTTCTTTCCGGAATATTCTGGAGTTCATGGTAACCGCTGCATTCCCATTCTGATGGATGCTTGACAACCCCTGCCCGAACCATATTTAAGTCCAAATAAACCAAACACCTCATTAAATGTAATCCGCTTTCAATTGCGGTTGCATGATAACGATCGCCCCAGAATGATCCATTTCGGGATTTTCTCTGATTATATTCTTGGCCTACTCTTCCTGAGATCAATTGCATGGACCTGGGAATCACATTTTCTCTTCCGTCATCATATACCAGTAGGTGGATATGATTTGATGTCACCATGTAATTGAGAACACGTAGTCTGTATCGTTTTTTTGCCTGAAAAAGCCATTGGCGCCACCTTCGGCGATCTCTGGCAAATTTGAGGAGGAATTCTCTTTTATGACATCTCTGTGTCAGATGCCAGGTATAACCTGGCAGGAAATAACGATTTGCCCTGACCATTTTTCTTCTCTATTAATTAGACGTTTTGGCGACCCAAAATTCTCAATTAAGGCCATATTTCCGGAAAAATAAGTAGTGATCTCATTTGTTTAGAGTCAGCTGCACAGGTCTGACCCTATTTATACAGGTCTGACCCTATTTATAATTTATCAGTTGCGCAGGTCTGACCCTATTTAGCATTTGAATAAGGCAGATGAAGCTTGGGATCTGTATAAAGAGGGAAAATCAGATGCGGGAATCAAACTTTTGCGGAATACCTGTGGATACCAAAAAGACCCACAATCGAGGTCAGCAAAGACGAAAGGATTCTAAGAATATCGAAATAAAGTCTGCAGGCAAATCTAATCTTGTGCAGCCAGGGTTATAATCCACCTGGCGAAGGAGGCGGCATCTTCCATGTCGTTCTCGTCCGGGTTTGTATCGGCTGAAACAGTCATCTCAGCCCAGGCTTTATGCTCCGGTAATTTTTCCAGAACTTCAAGAGCCTCAGGCGAGACTTTTCCCCTGCAAGTAAAAGTTCCCAGCAATTTTGCTTTTGACGTAATAACACTCGCGTATTCCAATGCCTCCCGGGCAAGACGGCTTCCGGTAAGTGACCCATGGGTAGAAAAAAATGCGATTTTTTTATTGGGGGGAATATTTTTGAGTACAGCTTCTATAGGAAAAGGAACGCTGTGAGAATGGATCGGGAACCCGATAAAGATAAGGCTGTATCCTTCTAACTCATTATCCAGCAGTTCGTTAATCGGTTTGATAATTTTCTCGCCATCTACAGTTTTAAAGATGGTCTCAGCAATGATTTTTGTGTTTCCGGTTTTACTGAAATAGGTGATAAGAATTTTAGACATAAAAACCTCTCTCCTTATTACTGCTTATCTTTTGTATTTTCCAAATATTTTAAATCCTCCAGATCCTTTGCTCTTGCTGCTGCTTTCTTTATCATATCCTCTAATGAGAGAAAATATTGTTTAGTGCTGCCATATTCGGCTGTGATTTTATTATTCCATACCTGATCAAATATCACTCCTTTGAAACATAGGAATTTGATTTTTGGGGTTGCTTTGATTTCTGCTCATTTTCGTTCAATTTCAACCCTCTGAGCTGCTGCATTACCGATAATACATAGAAGAAACATCTAAAGTCAATAAAAGGTTTGCATGAAAGAGGCAATATCAGATGGAATAGGGTCTGACCCTATTCATCATTCATTTAATCATGATCCGCCGCTTTCGCATTCAGTTCATATCCCTGAATTAGTCTATGAGATTGCAGATTCCCAAATCTCGGTTTATGATTATTGGATTTGATATTTTTTTCATATTCCCTTTGACAAAAAGCAATTTCCTATCTTAAAATCACCTTATTGATAAACAAAGCCTCACCCACTTATGAACAGGAGGACACGATGAAGTCTGGAATTTCTTTTCAGTCAATGAAAACAGGTCTGTTTTCCCTTTTTATTCTTCTCTTAGGATGCTCTGTCCACGCCGCCCAGTTCACGGCGAATCTGACCGTCACATCCCCCGGATCTGAAGTTGTCTACGACCTGAAAGTCAATGACAACATGTACCGTATTGAAAAGATCAAAGGACTTCTGTTTCTCCCCTCTCTGCCCACCATTTACAATCGCACCACCGGCATCTCCTGGGGGCTCAATCCTCAGGTGAATCAATATGTCGAGCAGACGGATCCTGCCCAAACCATGATGATGAATCCTGTCGCAGGCTGGGAATACATGCGCAGGAACCTTGAGGTCACCTCGACCGGAACGGAAACGATCGAAGGCTATTCCTGTCAGATTCTTGAATACCGAAAGCATGGAGATACACGGGTGACAAACAGAGTATGGGTGTCTCCTGAGCTTGGTTTTACCCTGAAAGAGGTCAGCTACGCCTTAAATGGCGATGCAACGCTTGCCTTGAAAAATATCAAGAAAGGCCCTGTTGATCCGGCCCTTTTCAAAATTCCTCCAGGATATAGCAAGGTTGTTATTGAAAAAGCAGCCGGGGGAAATAACACAAAGAATAACGCCAAGAAGCCGGTCAAGGATAAAAAACCTTTATCAAAAACCCTGGATGTCAAAAGAATGTCGGGTCACAGCATCAGTCTGAAGCCGGACCGTCATATTATCATCACAGCCACCGGCAACAGCCCGGGAGGATCAGTTTCTTCAGCATATATAAAGGTTCTTGATAAGGGAAATAATGAAATTATTGCAGAGAAAATCACTCTGCAAAACGGTGAAATCCGCACATGGAAGGTGCCGCCGGATAAAGAGCCCTGGACTCTTTCCCTGTCCGGAGAAAAGGGACTGATAAAGTTCAAGATCAATCAGCTGGCTGATGATCCGGCAGGTGTCGGGCAACCCCCTGCAACCGTCAAGATGAGATAAGCCAAAGGCCGCTTCAGCGCCTGAAGAGAATGTTGCCCCCGGCAACCTCATGCAGCCCATATTTCTTCGCGAATAAGGTCCCCTGTATTAAGGGCTTTATGTATTAAGTTTTGATATGTTGTTTAAGCTCATTATAAGAATTTAGTTCCAACAGCTTTATCAAGCAAGTGTAGTCAATTATCCTTTTTCTTTCAGGAATATTCAGGAGTTCATGGTAACCGCTGCATTCCCATTCTGATGGATGCTTGACAATCGCTGCCCGGACCATTTTTCTTCTCTCTTAATTAGACATTTTGGCGGCCCAAAATTCTTGGGCCGGACTCAGGGGGGCCGGGTGCTGAATAATCCCTTGACATACCTTAGGGGGGTATGCTATATTTTTTTTGGAAGCTATAAAACCCATGGATTTAATAGTGAATAAATCAAGTGAATCACAGGCCGGAATGGAGGAAAACATGCAACAAAACATCACGATGCATAAAGAAGAGATCTTACGTCTGAAGAAGATCGAAGGCCAAGTCCGCGGAGTTCAAAAGATGATTCAGGACGGAAGGTACTGCATCGATATCCTGACTCAGCTCTCTTCCATTGTCGGGGCGATCAAAAGTGTCGAGGAAAACATCATGGACAGGCACCTGAAGGGCTGTGTCCGTCAGTCTTTCGACAAGGGAAACAGGAATGACAGACAGAAAAAGATCGATGAAGTTATCACTGTCTTGAAGAAATTCAGGAAATACTGAGGAGGAAATCATGTCTTATTATTTTGTCGATCCCATCGCTTCCATGCGGGCTATTGAGAACCCAAGTCTTGGCGAGATTGCCGTCCAAGTCCAGGAAAAGATGAAGAAGGTGGTCGAAAACATTTGAGTCTCATTCTTAATAAGGAGGCAAGCCATGTCTATCGATCCGATCTGCGGAATGACCGTCAAGGAAGATGAGGCGGCGGGAGTTTCGGTCTACAAAGGTAAAACGTATTATTTCTGCTCCACCGGGTGCAAGAAAACCTTTGATGAAAATCCAGAAAAATATCTCCGTGAGGAAAAACTGGCAGCAGTGAAGCCCGGGCATAGCGATCGGGCGACCGGAATCGACACAGAAACAGAAACGGAAGCGGAGGGGGGAGAGACGGGAGAGAGAATTGACATTCCTATCGTCGGGATGAGCTGTGCCAGCTGTGCGTCGACGATACAGAAAGGCCTTTCCCATCTCCAGGGCGTCGAAAAAGCCAATGTCAATTTCGCGACGTCCAAAGCCACCGTTTTCTATAAGCCCCGGATAGTCAACGTCAAAGAGTTGATTTCGACGGTCAAGAAGAGCGGCTACGATGTGGGAACCGCATCCGTTGAAATCCCGGTGCAAGGGATGAAATGTGCCTCCTGTGTCACCGCAATTGAGAAAGCCCTTCTTCAAAAGAAGGGGATTACCAAGGCGGCTGTCAACCTGGCCACGGAGAAAGCTCATGTCGAATATATCCCCTCTGAGATCAGCCTCGGTGAAATCACAAAAACAATCGAAGGGACGGGATACAAAATTCTCGATGTCCCGCCTGAGGCAAGACTCGAGGATGTCGAGGGAATTGTCCGTGCCAAAGAAGAAAAACAGCTCAGGATCAAATTTTTCGCCGGACTGGTCCTCGGAATTTTCATATTTCTGGGGAGCATGCCCGAATGGTTCCCCTGGATTCCCGATCTTTTGAACAATTTCTTTGTTCTCTGGATACTGGCGACTCCCGTGCAGTTCTGGATAGGCTGGCAGTTTTACAGGGGGGCCTGGGGAGCGTTCCGCCACAGGAATGCCAATATGGATACTTTGATCGCCGTCGGGACATCGGCCGCCTACCTGTACAGTGTGGCCGCCACCGCTTTTCCTTCATTTTTCACATCAGGCGGGATTGAACCTCGGGTCTTTTTCGACACGTCGGCCATAATTATCGTCCTCATCCTTCTGGGGCGGCTGTTCGAAGCCCAGGCGAAAGGGAGAACTTCGGATGCCATCAAGAAACTCATCGGCCTGCAGCCGAAAACCGCTCATGTCTACAGAGAAGGAAAGGAAATGGAACTCCCTGTTGAGGAGGTTCTGGTCGGAGATGAGATCCTCGTCCGGCCCGGAGAAAGAATCCCGGTTGACGGAACCATAATAGACGGGAAGTCCAGCGTGGATGAGTCCATGATTACGGGGGAAAGCCTGCCTGTCAAAAAGGAAAAAGGAGACAATGTCATCGGCGCCACCATGAATAAGATGGGGAGCTTCACGTTCAGGACTACCAAGGTCGGCAAAGATACCGCACTGGCACAGATCATCAAGCTGGTCCGGGACGCGCAGGGCTCGAAAGCCCCGATCCAGAGATTGGCCGATGTTATTGCCGGCTATTTCGTGCCTATCGTCATTTCCATCGCCATTCTCACTTTTGTGGTCTGGTTTAATTTCGGACCCAAACCGGCTCTGACTTTCGCCCTGCTGAATTTCGTGGCCGTGATGATCATCGCCTGCCCATGTGCCCTGGGCCTGGCCACACCGACGGCGGTGATGGTCGGAACCGGACGAGGGGCCGAAAGCGGAATTCTGATCAAGGGAGGAGAAAGCCTGGAAACGGCACACCGCCTGAATGCGATTGTTTTTGACAAAACGGGCACCTTGACTAAAGGCGAGCCGGAGGTCACGGATCTTATCGTTTCGGGCTCTTTTTCAGAAGATGATATCCTGAGATTTGCCTCCGGTGCCGAAAAGGCTTCCGAGCATCCTCTTGGTGAAGCAATCATCAGAAAAGCGTCGGAAAGGAAGATCGAATCCGGTGGCTCTGCGGACTTTCAGGCTATCGAGGGACACGGGATCGAAGCCCTTGTGGACGGAAAGGCAGTCCTGCTCGGGAACAGGAAGCTTATGGACAATCGACGGATTTCCGTCGATACATTGGCGTCCAAGGCGGAAGCCATCGCCGCCGAAGGGAAGACCCCGATTTATGTCTCTCTTGACGGGAAGGCAGCGGGACTTATTGCCGTCGCCGATACTCTGAAAGAAAGCTCGGTCGCCGCGGTCGGAAAGCTGAAAAAGATGGGACTGGACGTAATCATGCTCACCGGTGACAACAGGAAAACCGCGGAAGCCATCGCCAAAAAGGCAGGCATTGAGCATGTTCTCTCCGAAGTTCCCCCTGAAGACAAAGTTCTTGAAATAAAAAAGCTTCAATCCGCTGGGAAAAAAGTGGCCATGGTGGGCGACGGAATCAACGATGCTCCGGCTCTGGCTCAGGCCGATGTAGGCATTGCTATAGGTTCTGGCACGGATGTGGCCATGGAGGCCTCGGATATCACTCTGATCAAGGGGGACTTGAATGGCGTGGTCTTGGCCATTGAGTTGAGTAAAAAAACGATTCGCGTGATCAAACAGAATCTATTCTGGGCCTTTTTCTACAATACGGTGGGCATCCCGGTCGCGGCCGGAGTCTTGTTTCCATTTTTCGGAATTCTTTTGAATCCGATATTCGCCTCGGCGGCGATGGCCTTCAGTTCTGTTTCGGTCGTCTCCAATTCCCTCAGGTTGGGACGGACCAAGCTTATCGCATAGGAGGCTGATCATGACGGCAAAGTTGATAGTCACGGTTTTCGGAGTCGCCCTCATTGTGCTGGTGAACTTGTATTTCTTCTTCACGAAGAGAAGGGAGACAGCCGTTTCGGTTCAGGAGGGAGGAGTTCAGGAGATCAAGATCACCGTGAAGGGAGGATACGATCCCGATGTCCTCATTGTCAAAAAAGGGGCCCCCGTCCGCCTGAACTTTTACAGAAATGAAACAGCTGACTGTTCCGACACCATCGTTTTCAGTGATTTCAATATACGGAAACCGCTGCCCGCCTATCAGACAACGGCGGTCGAGTTCACTCCTGAGAAAGAAGGAGAATATGTCTTCACCTGCGGGATGGGGATGCTGAAGGGGAAATTGATCGTAAGATAAAGTAGGAAAGTCGAAGGGAAAGGACACATAACTTGGGAATGGGGCCGTCACATGAGGGACGAGCGCCAATGGCTCAAAGCCCTCAGCCAATGTCCAAAGCCCTCTCTTGAGCCGTAGGACATGTTCATGCTGAGCCAAGCGTGCAAGAAGCTTGCTTGCATGGGATTTTCGTACGTCGAGTGCAGCCATGACGTCGGCGGTCCGGAAAACAGGCTGCCCTATGGCTTTGAGTTTCCCCAAAGCATCCGTGAGCGTCATCGGTTTGATCCTCCAAAGGCCTCAACCACTACCAGAACCATTCTGTCCCATAGTTCCGGTGATGAGTACTGCGCCTGTAATTGTACTGTCTCTCGTATTGGGACTCCGGAGAGCTTAAATTTTAAATCATTAAAAAACAGTGCACTTTTAATTTTTAAATGACATAGGTACTATAAACTCTTGATAATGTTTATCGTTTAAGCAAGAATATATATTCCTAAATTTAAGGAGGTTTATGAATGATGAAAAATTCAAAAGTTTTAGCTTTGTTTTTGGCTATTTCGTTCGCGGTTGTTTTATCTGGAGTTGCCCAGCAGCAAGCTGATGAAACAGTCACTTGTCCTGTCAGTGGAAAGGAAATCAAGAAATCAGAAGCAAAAGCGACCTTCGAATACAAAGGAGAAACATACTACTTCTATTGTGAGAAGTGTAAAGAAGCGTTCGTGAAGGATCCAGAAAAATATACTCAGAAAAAAGAAGAGATGAAATTAGAGAAGAAAATGATGGCTAAGAAGCATATGCATGGTGAAGAGAAAATGCACAGTAAAATAATGCAAATGAAAATGCACAAGAAAGGTGAAGAAAAAGCCTGCTGCCCCATGATGGGCTTAATGGGCTCCAAGGATATTGAAGTGAATGTTGAAAATTTAGAAGATGGAGTTGCTGTGAAGATTACTTCAAAGAATGCAGATGTTGTGAAGAAAATTCAGGAAGGTGTAGCCAAAATGAAAGAGATGTGTAAGCAGAAAGCTGCAAATTGCAAAGAAGAAGTCAAGAAAGAAGAAATCAAAAAGTAAAAGCTAAGAACAACTAAAAAATTATCCCTCTTGCTCCTCAGAGCAAGGGGGATTTTTTTTATCCAGCTTTAAAAGAATTTAAACAATTCCTTTTCCCTTCAACCATGCGTCATTATAAATAGTGCCCAAGTAACGATTAGCAGAGTCAGCAAAAATTGTGACGAGGTAACATAGAAATTTGCTTTTTGTGAATGCTTTGATTTCTGCTCATTTTTGTTCAATTTTAACACTTTGAGCTGTTGCATCAACAATACTACACAGAACAAACATATCAAGTCAACGAGAAGTCCGGAAGAAATAGAGAATTTCAATACCGTCCTCTATGGAAAAATCTGGTTAAGTGAGAATACGATTCCCAAAAAGATCGCAATAAATTTTAATAAAAACCGGGTTTGCTGACTGAAATTGATAAAGAGGCCTTCCACCCAAAGCGTTCACTCCTCCACCCAGGATATCACATCTTACTATTAACATATATAGAAGAAAGCTTTATACTGATTATTGAAAAAACGTTGAAATTAACCAGAACATCGAAAATTTTTATGAATTTATCATGGGCAAGCACACTCACGAACCATGAAAATGAACTGTTCTCTAAGTAACATTTCAGGGTAGGGATGTTTTATATGTTATAGGAGCAAAAATAATGAATTTATTTACAGTCAATAGTGGCTTTAAAAGTTTTCGGCCCCGAATAAAGAAAATATTTCTCTTTATGTGTATAGCAATTTTCAGCTATGCCTCTTTTCCTCAGCAAAGCTTTATCGAACAATCTCTTGTTATCAACGTGGAAGTTCCTGTCAGGGTATACAAAGGAAATACCTTTATAAACGATTTGAGTATAAAGGATTTTGAACTCTTTGAGGAGGGAATCAAGCAGAAAATAGAAGCTGTTTACCTCATAAAAAAGAAAAGTGTGGAAAGAAGCGATGAAAAGAAAAAGTTTAGACCTCAAACTTCGAGAACCTTTTATCTCTTCTTTGAGGTTAATGAATATTCTCGCAGGCTTCAGGAAGCAATGAAGTATTTTATGGAAGAGATCTTTTTGCCTGACGATAATCTCATAATCATCACTCCCATGAAAACATACAGGTTAACAGATGAATCAAAAAAAGTGAAATCAAAACAAGATATTTTAGAAGAAATCAAAGGATTATTGAGACCGGACGCTTTGGCCGGGAGTGCCGAATTCAGGTATATAGTGAGAGATTGCGAACAATTAAGTAATGAAATGAAATCGCTTATACAACAGGCTACAGGGGAACAAGATGCCGGGGATGTTGATTTGAGAGACGCAGGTCAAAAGCTCGTAGAATATGCGGGCCTCATGTCCAGGTTACAAACGTACCGCCAGGCAGATGAATTGAGGTTAATAGACTTTGCAAACTATTTAAAAACTCAGGATAGACAAAATTATGTTTTTATTTTTTATGAGAAAAAACTTATCCCGCAGATTGATCCAACACTATTGGTTGATTTTATTAATAGTTTTGAGAGAGATTCCTATGTTGTGCAGAGTTTAACAAGTGTTTTGGATTATAATAAGAGAGAAACATATTTAGATGTCAAGAAAATAACTCAGGCTTTTTCAGACACTTCGACTTCAGTTCATTTCCTGCATGTTTCAACTCCTGTGGCACAAATTCCAGGGCTCCGTATGGAAGAGTATGCACAGGAGACGTTTAACATTCTTATAGAGATTGCCAGAGCCACCGGAGGATATGCGGAGAGTTCTTCCAATCCGGTTGTATTATTTAAAAATGCCTTGCATGCTTCTGAGAATTACTACCTTGTTTATTATTCTCCAAAGGATTACGCGGGAGACGGAAAATTTAAAAAGATCGAAATCAAAGTGAAAAACAAAGATTATAAAGTCATCTACCGTCTTGGGTATTTTTCCAATTGATCGAATATTGGATAATATTTTTGTCTTAAAGCAGACATCGGAATATCTAGCCTGACTTTACGCTTTATTTCAATAAACGGCATTTTTTTACTTTTTAACCACCAATTCCACACGCCGATTCTGGGCTTTCCAGGCAGCAGTTGTGTTGGGCGCGACTGGTGTGGACTCACCATAGCCTTTTGTAAAAAGTCGAGAGGAAGAAATACCTGCGGAAACTACATATAACTTAACTGATTCCGCGCGTTGCTGGGAAAGAACTTGATTGTGGCCGGTAGATCCGTCTGAGTCGGTGTGTCCTTCAATAATCAAATGCATAGCCTGTTCAGACTTGAGCATGGCGACGATTTTATCCAGAGTCGGCTTTGATTCATCCCGAATGATATCTGAATCATAATCAAAATTAATTCCGTAAAGCCTTACTCTCCCGAATTCTAAAAGCTCCTCGGTTATTTGTTCCTGTACCCCACCTGCCCAATGAGAACAGCCGCCAACATCTTGAGATGTTTTTGTTCCGTTCCATGTTCCGCCTTGTGAATCTTCCTTTCCTTCATACCACCAAAGACCAAAAAACTTTTCTCCATCGGAGGTGAATATCATGACGGCCGGACCTTTCTGGCCTGGTTCCCTCCAGGTAAATTTCATGATACGATCTTCAATGCCCCCGTTTAATAAGCCTTGATCGTATTCATAACATCCGGTAACTGATGTTCCCTGCTGTCGGAGATGAAAGTCATTATAGTTAGTCTTATAGGTCCCAGAAACATCGGGTAATGGCATCTTCGTCAATTGTTTTCCGTAGGCACGAAAGTCCATGAGCTCTGTATATTCGCTGGAACCGTGATTATTCTGGATAGTCAGCCGAAGCCACTTTCCAGATTTATCAACTGTCACCGGAAAGCTCTGTTTGTCCTCCTGATCAACAAGCGACACGCTCGCAATTTTCATAAACCCTTCTGTGGGACCATCATCCGAAAGTTCAATAATAATGTCCTTTGCGCCACGCCCCTTTTTGTCTACATGGCCCGTATCAAACTCCAGACGATCAAACACACTTTTCTCAGCAAGTTCAATAACTAACACATTATTCAAAATCTTACCGCTAGGACAACACCAGCCAGTTCGCGGATTTTCGTCCATAATCCAAATATTACCCCATTTAGAGCTGTATTCTGGGGATTTCTCTACAAGTAATGCTCCGGAATAGAAAGAGACAAGCGACTGATCAGTTGCAGTTGCATCAGTTTTAAACCCAAATTGAAAAAATAGACAAACGATCGCAAGTGATACCAAAATTAATTTTCTACTCATAATAGAACCTCCTAATATTAAAGTTTCAGAAACATGGGAATTTGCTTTTTGGGGTTGCTTGATTTCTACTCAATTTCATCAATTTTCCACCTTCTGAGCTGCTGCATCAACAATAATACACAGAACAAACATATCCAGTCAACAAGAAGTCCGCAAGAAATAGAGAATTTTAATACCGTCCTCTCCGGATGTCTCTAACGATATACCCTGCCCATGGCAGGGATTGTGATTCAAGAAACACGCCAAAAGGGTTAGCTGCCTTGTATTCCCCTGTTAGCAGCTAAGCTAGGCTTTAGGCAGAAGTTAGAAGATGTAAACTGCTGTTTACTTTCATAGGATAAAATGACAACTTCTCTTTACAGGAAAAGAGATTAGATTAGTAATTATGCTTAACCTAAAACAATTATTTGCAGAGCCTCCTCAGAAAGCTCTTCTGGCAAAGGCCAGCTCAAACCCACTTACGATGCCCTGCACAGATAGTCTCTTACAGTATCTTTGCTTACAGAACAGGCCCGGGTTATAGCTCGATAGGAAAGATTTGCCTTTATTTTACAAATTGCCTCATCTTATTTCTAAATAATCCTTATCTGGTAATTTAGGGAAGGGGGCATGAGGTTCCTGCTGATACCAGAAAGCAACTGAAGAAATATCATCTTGCAGAGGCAAATACCTGCCTCCTGAACGCCAACCTAAAGCTTGAATGGTTACTCTCAAATCTTTTTCAAACCGGACCGGATCCATGATGTGCCAGCGGTACAACCCAAAGCGGAGTTGAGAATTCATAAATCCGTCCGGCCTCAGAACCTGAGGCATTCCCACATAGGGAGTCGTGAATTCTCTGTATTGATTGTCTACCTCAAAGCCATAAGAGCCGCAAAAATAGTCCTCCGTACCTGTTCCGCACATAGTAGGGAAATCACTGTCGCCGTCGATGTAAAATTTAATCTCGCCTTCTCCCCACCAATCGGTGTTGTTGGATCCCCAGCACATATAGGTTCCCACGTAATGGCCCCATCCTTTGACGCCATCCAGGATTGTATAGACGGATTTATAAGGCAGAGGATTTGTTCTCCGGAACTGGGCATGGAAGTAGGCTGCATCATCGGGCACATCCGTAAGAGTATAGTTTATCTGATAATAAAGAGTCATTCTCTTCTCATCCAGGTTCTCCATGGTGATCTTACAGCTTTTCCTGAAAGGCATGAGCCAATAACAATTGAACGCACTCCCGGGATTGACGCACACAGCCAGCGAACTCACCTGTGCGTATTTTCCCCAACCGCAGGCGAAGAAATCACCCACCGGAACTTCCACCGAAGGCTCTTTTTCTCCATCCCAGTAAAACCGCAGGATAGAATACCGCCAGTTATCCGTGGGAGTCATCCAGATCTGTTGAATGGCGCCGGATCCTTCAATCTCTGCCAGAACAAATTTCTGTCCGGGTTGAATTCTAACATAAGGCGACACCTTCCATCCTTGCCCCAAATCCCGGGCAGCCTTGGCCGCCGGACCATCGATGGACATTCCTCCTTTCCCCTTCTCTCCGGTAAAATTTTCAGGGCTGATCGAACGTGTTTTGGCATGGGATAATCGGGCTAAATTCCCCATGTTTACATACAGCCCATTAAACTTTGAATCCTCGGCATAAAAGATAGCCGCCAGGGAAACCAAGGAGAGAATGGAACCAATGACAAGCATGAATCTTTTCATTTATTTTCCTCCTTTTTGTTATTACTCTGGTCGTAATGTTCGATCTATCTCAGAAAATAATAGTTGTATAGCTAAGTCTTTTGAAACACTTTCTACGAGTATTGAGAATCCAAAAATATATACCTCAATTGATTGCCTTACAAGCTCATTTCTTTACCTGAAACCATGACATGTTTCACATCGAGATTTCCCATTTTCATTTCGATGAATGGTTTCCCATTTTTCAAGCCAACTGTGCCAAAACCACTTGCGGTTGCCAGGAATGAACGGAAGTTATTGCCTACATTCGAATCAATATATAATGTTTTTTCAACCGCATCATACCTGACTCCAGTAAGCCCCTGAATCAAGCCATAACTCGACAGTGCACGTGCATACCAGTGGCCGCATTCATATTCATTAAAGGGATTACGAATGGTTCCATCATATCGATCACGGCATACCCTCACGATATCCAGCCCTTTCGATACCATCCCCTCGAACATGAGATGGGAAGCAACCTGGTATTCGATGCCGGTCCATACTTCATTGCTATAGACAAATGGGATGGAAAGCGCACCCCCTTTAGGCCATGTACAGAGCAGAAGGCCGCCATCCTTCCCGACTGCAAAGGCCGGTCTTTGCGGGTTACTGTGATCAGTTAGGTCATACTTAAGGTTATATTTATGAATGGCATTCAAATTACTTTTCACTTTCTCAGTATCAATAATCTCATCCAATCCACAGACACGGGCCATCCATAAACCCAGTATGCCATCGGATAGACATCCCGTACCATACTGATATTTGGGACCCTCCTTGTTCAGCATCTCTACAATATCACTGTAACCTTTTCCATTTGAAGAAGCATCCAGAGGTTTGAATTCCGCATTCAGCCCTTTTGTCGTAATTTTTTGGTAGAAATACTCTCCATCATAAAGCTCTGTCTCGAAAAATTGTATTCCTTTTGTAAGGAGATCTCGATACTGAGTCACATCGTCTTTTAACGCATCGCCCATTTTAATGGCTGCGGTTAAGGCGCCTAAATAAAAACTGGAACAGTGGCCATCGGGCCCCCAATACTCGATATCATACGTATTATGATGAGGTTCTTCCAGGACACCTCTGCCCCGAGGATCCCAGGTATTGATGCAGTATGCGAGACTCTGTTTCACCTTTGGCCACATCTTTTTTAACCAATCGTCATCACCAGAAATACGCCATTCGCGATAGACTTTCATTATTCCGCCGAGCTGGCCGTCCGAAGCGGCATGAAAAGTATGTTGGACTGGGCGAATCGGAAATCCTGTACGAAATACCTGATGACCTCTTTCATCCTGACTGACAAAGAATTCTGTTTCCCGCAAAGTCCTCTCCAGATCTGGAAAGAGATGAGGAATCGCCTGGGCATAATTCCAGACATGGGTACAGGAACCCGCACAGCATCCCCGCGAATCAGAACAGCCTTCCCAGCACCATAGGCGTCCATCGGTCTGTCGTTGAACAGTGGGCGATTTCAAGATGGTCAAATTGGCGGCAACCGCTTCCACAACCTCATCGGGAAGGGATGTGTCATAAAAAGCATCGCTGAATAATTTTGTCTTCTCATATAACTCTTGATATTTCAACCGCCAATAATAGGCCACTTCATTGATATTTTTAAAATGTGAGGCATACCAGGGTGAATGATATTTTTCACAACTACAAGCAGTTCCGGTTTCAAGATCTTGACCCGTTCGCAGATTCGTTTTCGGCACATACCAGGCAAACATGAGTCGAACAATTTTTTCTTCACCTGACTTCAAAGTGATAGGAAGAAAAAGAGAAGCACCAGGACATGGCCCTTCGACTGGAGGATTGTCCAGCAGAATACCCTCTTTAATATTTTTCCATGTCAAAGTAACAGCATCCCACCATCCTCCCTTGAACCAGCAGTGGTCGACAACAGTGTTATCATCGTCCAAAAAGGCTGCAAAGCCACCGGCGTTGTGTGGATTCTCTTTACTGCTATCCTGCCAGAGAATGAAACCATTTTTAGTGGATTTAATGGTATTGCCTTCTCTACCGATGGCCATGAAGTTTTTGGTATTATATGAAAAAACGGCCTCAATCGTTGTATTGGCATTATTTTTAAAATGGTACTCTAAAGAACCCACGGGCAGGCTGGAATTGTTAGCCTCTCCGGGGATAAAAGGGCTCCATCCTGTAATTTTAATATCCAATGGAATATCCTCATCCGCGAGCACAACAGTTCCGAATGGGAACCTGGCAATAAACTCTGCATTTTCGAATCGAGGCAAACCATAACTGGAGCCGGAGGCGCCATTGCCCGTGCCCGGAGATCCAAAGACTTTCCAAGCAGGTACGGGACCCTCTAAAACCTTGGCGCCATAATCAGCACCTTTAATGCTTATGGCTGCAAAAGAACAGGGTTCTTTAAAGATATCGGGTTGATTTCTCAATGAAACATGAGAGATGGCACCCGTACCTTCCAGGCAAATCATGCCGGCACCCATACCGCCGATGGGAAAAGCGACTCGATTCAGATAATGGCCAGTATATGGGCCATTATAATTTCTTTTCGTTTCATGATCAGTTGTTCGCGTACAGTTTGTCATCACGACTAAAACCGTGAGGATTAAAATTACGGAAACATGAATTGATTTAAGCATGGTTATCCTCCTTTCTTGATTCGCGAATTCAAGTTCCAAGGGCGAAATGAACATCTAAAAACATTCTTTGACTGTGATCATTGTCAATATACGTTGGACAAATAATATAAAAAATTAAACGTTTAATTCGATTTAATCAAGTGATATTTTCCAAAGAAACGTGGTTAGACAATTGAACATATAAAGAATCATTTACCCTTCCATCCATGAGGTAGGTATATGTTTTAAAAATTCAATCCCGATTTCATTCCTACAGGCCTCAGGATAATCAGCATTTGCACGATAGGAATTTTTTTTTGTTCATGACGATTTTCTCTAAATTTCATCAAATTTCCACCTTCTGAGCTGCTGCATCAGCAATAATACACAGAACAAACATATACAGTCAACAAGAAGTCCGCAAGAAATAGAGAATCATCCACTCACCCCATTCCTCACGTCTCTTGGCATGACAAGACGGACAGAAACCGCGTGTTTTGCAGGAAAACATCAGTAATTTTTCTGTCCCACAATCAGAACACCTTATCCGCGCGAATCCACACTTAGGAAGGAAACCGGTATTTGTGAAGTATTAGGAACGGGAGTATCCGATATTGTTTTCCTTTTCTCCCGGGATATCCTGAAATGGGTGTTTGTTGCCAATCTCATATCCTGGCCGATCGTTTTTATTTAAGCCAGAAAAAAGCTGGATGGTTTCGCTTACCGTATCGATATAGGATTATGGATGTTTGTCCTCGCTGCTCTCTTGTCTCTTTTGATCGCAGGGCTGATCGTGAACTGGCACGCTGTCCGGGTCGCTCTATCTGATACGGTTCTAAGTCTTAGTTATGAGTAGTGGAGAAGGTCGCCAGTTATTATTTAAATCTGTATGTAATGCCTACAGTTCCGCATATACTGGTAAAATCGTCAACCACAGACCAATTCATTTTTAAAGTAACAAAGAGTCTGCTAAAAAAAACCAGATAGATTCTCCCGGAAATAAAGATGTGTGCCTATGTAAGGCGCAAAAAAAGGTCCACTCTTCAGATCGCCTTCATAATCATTTCCCAATTCGTTGCTGATAGAAAAAATATTATAACCAAGGTTGGCTCCGGCAAAAAAGCTCAGCCCTTTCACTTCTTTAAAATTATAGGTGATATATAATGACGGCTTGAATATCTGCAGAGTCCATTTCCCTCCATAAACTCCTAAGTAGTCACTCCATTTATCAAACATAAACATGCTGCCTATAGCTATATTATCCGCAATATAAGCTTCAAAACCGGTACCCAGGGGAAAAGGCATGGCATCGAAAGGCTCATCAGTGGCTGCATATGAATTAATTCCAATCAGTCCGGCTATGTATAGGGACCCTTTGGGAAACTTTTTTACAATGTCATCAATTGAAGCGGAAACAGTTTGTTGGGTGGAAAAAATGATAATAGACAATACTACAATAAATATAATACTCCTTTTCATTTTATTGCTCCTTGTCTTATTTGTGCTGTCTTCTCACTTTTTATAAGCGATTCATTTGCGGTCCAGTACCCACAGATTATCATATTTCAACCTAGGGTCGCGAAACACGATAGAAATTTCTTCTTTTGTTCATAAAAATCTCCCCTCAATTTCATCAAATTTTCACCTTCTGAGCTGCTTCATCAACAATAATACATAGAAAAAACATATACTGTCAAAAAGAAGTCCGCAAGAAATAGAGAATCATCCACTCACTCCATTCCTCACGACGCTTGGCATGACAAGAGGGGCAGAATCCGCGGGTCTTGCAGGAAAACATCAGTAATTTTTCTCTCCCA
>AWNV01000024.1:22500-42608 GCA_000493965.1 Candidatus Aminicenans sakinawicola JGI OTU-1 | reverse complement strand
CGATAGGAAAGTAATCGCGGCTTTGAGGAAAAGTCGCCTGAGGTAAAAACACCAAAGACAAAAACAGGGCAGTAATATCTAATACAAACCACCCTTTGTTACGCAGGCTAAAATCTTTTATGAATTTTAACATCAATGCTTATCCGGCCTGTTTCGTCCCGGGTGCCCACAACGGATAAATCCTTCATAAGCTCCCATTCGAGGCGAGTAATCTCTTCCCGCTGGCTTGTTAAATTTGTCGAATAAAGAATAAAAAGGTTTCGTGATATTTTCTTTCCCACTGACAGCCGGGCACTCATTTCTGCCGAAGACCCCATAATAAAAGGATCAATTCTGATATTGGTAATACTGAATAGACTCTCTGCACGCTTTTTCGCTTCCTCTAAAAGCTGAAAAGAGAGAAGCGAGGCTGTCCCCTGCTGCATGCTTTTATCATAACGATAAGTCCGCCTGAATGCTTCTCCCACAGCAAGAAGAGCCAGAACATCTTCAGGAGGAAGCGGAGGTGAAGAGCTGAATTCAGGATTCAATCGATCTAACAAGCCGTCGAGAGAAAAGGTTACCCGATAATCCTTAACATAGGTTTCTCCCTTAAAGCTTAAATAAGGATTAATTTTCAGCGAACTAAAAAAGCTTACTTTTCCCTTTAGTATATTAAATTTTCTATCCTGAAAATAAACTTCTCCACCTAGCGTCTCAATATCTCCTAGAATAACAGGAGAATACACATTGCCAGAAACAGTAAGATCAAACTTCCCTTGAACCTTTCCCAATGAGTTTTCCATCCAAGCACTGTCATCAGCTCGAAGTTTGATATTCAACAAGAGATCGTCAAAAAAACCCGGCTCATTTCGAGGGCTGTAATATGGAACCGAAGAAAAGACAAATTTCTCACTCAGCTCCCGTCTATAAGAAAGCCTACGAATAAAGAAATCTCCCTCCAAGACAAAACGGTCAGCGTCTTTGATAAGAGACAATGTTCCATCTACTAAAGCTCTTGTCCTTTCTAAAGGGGATAATAACAGGTTCTTCCCTTCTGTCCTGACATTAATTATTTCTATGCCTGATTTTCCCAGTTTTAACTGACCAGAACCCCTTACTTCCCCACCACCCAATGTGCCTCGGAAGGAGCGCAGAGAAAAGTCACCATTTTCAACGAAAACAAGCCCTGAGTAATCTCTTAAAGCATGAGCAAAATGAGGCAAAGGAAATACTTCTCCATTGAAATCAATAGCTCCTTTTATTCTGGGAGAACGCTTCGTGCCATAAACGTCAGCAAGATAATTAATATGCCCTTTCGTTCCTTTCCATGGAAGCAGAAGGTCAGGGTTTGTAAAAGATCCCCTTATTTTACCTGTAAGTGATTCTTCTTTGACGGGAAGGTTAAGAGAAACAGAGAACTTATTTTCTCCCGGTAAAAAATTTCCTTCTGTCTCGATATTAATCTGCTCTTCTGAAAAACTGACTTTAAGTTTCCCTATTGCTTTGGTTTTTTGGAAAGGTTCAAAATACAAATTTTTTATTTCAAAAGGCCCTACAGCCGAATCACTGCTATAAAGGCCCTTCCCTTTAAGATGAAATGACAATTCTCCTCTTAAACCAGCACAAATGGAAGAAAGGTCCATCCTTTCTCCTTCGACATCAATGTCAAATTCCTCGCTTAATAGTCCCAAAAGAACAGATCCTTTTATATTTGCTCCATGCATATTAAATTTAAGATCTGGAAAAGAAAAGAATTCTTTCCCACTCGATAGTTTTCCTTCTACATCTTTCAGGATTTGGCCAGCAAAATCTAGCCGGCTGCTCGTAAAGCTCCCCTTGAATATCATATCTTCTTCTTTTTGGTTAAATTCGAAATCTCCGGAAGCTTCACCCTTAAGCGGCAATTCAATGTCCAAAGCTGGAAGGATAGCTTCAAGCAACCCCCTCTCTACATGCATCTTTACCTTTATCTCATCCTGGCTCGTAACCAGGTCGATTTTACCTTTCATTGACGGATCATCAACATTGAATCTTCCGAAAAAATTGTTCTTGACAACTTCAGCCTCTCCATCGATAAACCCGGCATTAAATTTATCAAACCCTCCAGAATATATAGTAAATCCCGCCTTGACATTCGGAAAATTAAAATCACCAAATATCTGGATATTTGTATGGCCTTTTCCTCTTATCTCCGGAAATTGAAAATCTTTGCGGAGCACTATAGATGTAAATTCTCTTGCTCTCCTGACATCTTTGACTTCACCCTGCAAGGTAACATCCACATCTTGACCTTTATTAATCTTTCCATCGACTTCTAATATGGCAAAGTCTGACTCAAGCCTTGAAGAATAAAAGCTGAATTCATTTTTCCCATCCCAATTGAATCTTGCTTTACCCTGAAATGGAAATTTACCAGGTTTTACTTCAAGTCCATCATCCTTGAATTCCACATCCGCAGAAAGTATCCCTCTATCAATACTAAAACTTCCCCATACAGGCGATGAAACAGGATACGGCAAATCTACAAAATTCATAATCGGCTCAAGATAAAATCTTTGAGCAGTACCTTTGACCTTATTCTTATAGAAATGAAGTTTTAAATTCTCACCAAGAAGTCCCTTTTTCCGGATTTTAAAATCGAGATTTCCACCAGTTTTTTCCTTGAAATCGATTTTTCCCTTGACATCCCCCATAAAAACTCTATTCAAGAAAAGACTCTGGCTTGAAAAATCTGAACGGAAAGCAATTTCTCCTTCTCTTCTTGTTAGAACTCCACTTCCTGCGGCTTTTCCCTTCCAATTAAAAGGAAGATTGAACACATTCGCTATTAGATTTATATTGCCCCTGAACGATGTTTCCAAACGATATTCTGGGTTAAAAAGAGCAATGATCTTTCCTTCAATTTTCAGAATCTCATCAGGCCCATTAATTCTTAGCTTCTTTATTTCGATTTCTCTATCGGTTCCTTCTGCTAACAGACTCATACTTCCTTTAATAGGTTGTTTATTAGCTCCCAAGGAAAAAATATTATCTTTAACTTCTGCTTTAAAAGCAAAATAATCTCTTTTCATTACAAAAAGAATATCCACACCTTTAGAATGAATTCGCGCCTCTTTTCCCGAGTAAACTATTTCTCCATCTTTAATTAAACCTTTTTCTATTGCAAACGGAAATTTCAGCCGAAATTTTGTTCTGTCGGCACCCTCAGTTCCCAACGGGAAACTCTTGATTCTCAAAACAGGCTGCTCAATAAAAACATTGAACGGTTTTTCTCTGGATAACAATGATTTATAAGAAATTTTAAGGGAAACTTTTTTTGCGGAAAAATAAGGAGAGAGAGAAACCGACTTAATATCATTTAACACCAAAACAGGAGGAAAAAAAGATACGTGGACCTCTGTGAAATCAAAATTCGATTGAATCTTATTTTTAACTCTACGCAGAAAAATACTTCTTATAATTGAGCCGGTTCCAACCAAGATAAGGATTATTACTGAAATACTTATTAAAAATTTAAGCTTTTTATTTGCTTTCATTATTGTCAATCAGCTATGAAATGCACAAAGGAGGCGATTCGTAATTATGTCTGGGTCATTTATAGCATTTAACCTTTTCCCAATCTTTTAAAAACCTCTGCATCCCGATATCTGTCAATGGATGTTTTACCAATTTCTCTAGAGCCGCAAAGGGCAGAGTCGCAATATCAGCCCCCATCATAGCAGCCTCGACAAAATGGAGGGGATGCCGGATACTGGCAACAATCACCTCTGTCTCAAAACCGTAATTATTGATTACTGTTACAATCTGACCTACCAGATCAAGACCATGATTGGAAATATCATCCAGGCGTCCTACAAAAGGGCTTACATATCTTGCCCCTGCTTTAGCAGCAAGCAGTGCTTGACTGACAGAAAACACAAGGGTTGTATTAACTTTGATGCCATCCTGGAATAATGCCTTAGTTGCCTTAAGCCCCTCTATACATATCGGTATTTTTACAACAATATTCTCTGCCAACTTCACCAAAACTCTTGCTTCTTTTATAATATCCTTTGCTTGGGTGGAAACACACTCTGCACTTACCGGCCCAGGAACAATACTGCAAATCTGTCTGATTAAATCTTCAAATTTTGCATTTTCTCTGGAAACTAAAGATGGATTCGTCGTTACCCCATCTATAATCCCCCAGCTCACCGCCTCTTTTATCTGGTCCAAATTAGCCGTATCTAAAAAGATTTTCATTTTCACCTCCAGAATTTACTTAATTTCGATTTTTTTAGCCTATCCATGTTCCTAATAAATCTAACATAAGCCAACCAAAGAAACCAGAAAAACTAGAGCTAGAGTAATAAGATTACTACTTAATCTTCATTACTCTATTAGAAAGAGTTCCTATCCCTTCTATCTGAATATCAACCCTGTCTCCGGGTACCATAGGCCCTACACCCGATGGTGTTCCAGTAGTAATAACATCGCCAGGATACAAGGTCATTATATTGGAAATAAATCTTACCAGAAAAGGAATAGGAAAAATTAAATTTCTCGTATTTGCTGATTGCCTGAGTTTCCCATTCAAAAAAGTTTTAAGTCTTAGTGTTGAAGGGTCAGCATCCGTGGAAATACATGGCCCAACAACAGCAAATGTGTCAAAAGATTTTGACCTTGTAAACTGCCCGTCTTTTTGCTGTAGGTCGCGTGCTGTAATATCGTTAAAACAAGTATAGCCCAAGATATAATTTTCCGTTTCATCATTTTCATCCAGATCATGTGCCTTTTTTTTGATTATTAATGCCAGCTCCCCTTCATAATCTATTCTTTTTGACATCTTGGGATAAATGATTATATCATCCGGCCCAATCAGTGCAGAAGGCGGTTTTAAAAAAATAAGAGGCTCTTTCGGGAAAGGCTTCCCCATTTCCACAGCATGGTCCTTATAGTTTCTTCCTACTGCCACTATTTTTGAAGGTTTTGCAGGGGGGAGAAGAGTCACTTCACCTATGGGAATCCCTTTTCCCTTGACTTTAAACTTCTTGAACACCGATCCTTCGACAGGAAAAAGAGTTTCTTCTCTCAAAACTCCAAAAAAAATATTTTTTGCATGTCTGTAGCGATAAATTTTCATTGTTGATTCTCCTTTACAACTTCAGATACGCTTCCTGATTTTTGACTTTCATTCCCGGATTTATCTTGAGCAGTTACAGCATAATAATACCTTTTATTTTTTCCAATTATGACATCATTATACGTGCTTCCTTTAATTATTCGAAGGTCTAATAACTTGTATTCATCCTCTCCTTCTTCTTTTCTCCAAACCCTGTAGCCAGCTAAATCCTCCTCCTGATTGGCATCCCAACTCAAGGCTATGAAATTTTCTCCAGCGACAGCCACTAACCCATTTGGTTGAGAAGGAGGAAATATATCCTCCGCCAAAACCTCTATCGTCTCAGAGTCATTACTCTCCAAATAGGGGGAGGAATCTGTTAAAGAAGTCCTTATAAAATAAAAATAATTCCTTCCAAAAAGAAATTGCTTATCCTCGTATTTTTCTTCTTTTATCAACTTAGTATTTAGCCGTATTGGTATTCCTTCACCCTCTTTCCTGTAAATACTATAACCCTCCAGCTCAGGAGGCAAGGATTGATCTATATTCCCTTCAGGAGAATCCCATCGGATTTCTATCCTGTCTTCAAAAATAGAAGCACGGATATTTATTGGAGGGAGAGAAAGAATTTTAGGTTTTACATATATCAACTCTGAAAATGCTGATTTCTTTTTTCTCCTGTCTTTTATTCTTAAGCTGAAAATTAATCTCTTCGAAACAAACTCTTCAGGTGCTAAACAATAATAATAATTAAATTCACCATGGAATTTAGCCTTCTGATACTCAGGAAATTTTTCATTTTTTATGGAAAGAATAAGTTCAGCAATCTCCTCAAATTCCTCTAACTTGACAGGCATTTCTTTTTTAGAAGAGTCCTCATCTTCTTTAAGCAGCCAAATTTCCACATTTTCAATTTCAGACATAGGACTCCCATCTGAATAAGTTGGGGGATTTTTCCATGTCAGGATGATCTTATCCCCTTTCTGGATTGCATTAACAGCTTCAATTTTTCCCGGTATTTTTATAAGAGGCGCCAGAATAGGACCTTTTTTCCCACAAAAAATACAGAAAAATACAAGAATCAAAATTATAAGGAGATAAAAGAATCTTTTCATCAAAGAATGAAGCGGCTGAGATCCTGGTCTTCTACAATATCTTTAATCTGTTTCTCCACATAAGTCTTATCGATTAAAATTTTCTTCTTTTTCATCTCAGGAGCATCAAAAGATATCTCTTCCATCACTTTTTCCATAACCGTATGAAGCCGGCGGGCTCCGATATTCTCGTTTATTTCATTCACCTTTTCTGCGATTTCTGCAACTTCATCAACCGCATCTTCAGTAAATTCGACATGAATTCCTTCTGTCTCTAAAAGAGCTTTGTATTGCTTGATCAAAGCATTTTCCGGTTCCGTCAATATTTTCACAAAATCTTTCTTGTCCAGGGATGTGAGCGCTACTCTGATCGGGAACCTTCCTTGAAGTTCCGGAATCAAGTCAGAAGGTTTGGAAACATGAAAGGCCCCGGCACCGATAAAAAGAATATGATCTGTCTTCACCAAGCCAAACCGAGTGTTAACAGTAGTCCCTTCGATTATGGGAAGCAGATCTCTCTGGACTCCCTCACGGCTGACTTCCGGGCCATGTCCTGTTTCACGGCCGGATATTTTGTCAACCTCGTCTAAAAATATGATT
This sequence comes from Candidatus Aminicenans sakinawicola JGI OTU-1, assembly GCA_000493965.1. GTDB lineage: Bacteria > Acidobacteriota > Aminicenantia > Aminicenantales > Aminicenantaceae > Aminicenans > Aminicenans sakinawicola. The sequence goes on along the minus strand of AWNV01000024.1, from coordinate 35,831 downwards.
CCTGAATGTTCGACTTTCTCTACAGCCAAGCTGTTCACCTGGTCCATATCCAGCAGTCTTTTCTGTTCTTCTTCTAACAGGTATCCCCGGGCTTCCTTTATTTTTACTTTCCTTCTTTTGGATTTTCCCCCTCCTAACCCAGGGATAATTTCCTGAATGTGTATTCCAATTTCTTCAATGCCCGAATTGGAAAAAATTTCAAAAGGAGAGGACATTTTTTCCTTGATTTCTATCTCTATTATTCTTTCTTCCAAGAGCCCTCCTCTTAACTGCCGTCTCAGTTTCTCTCTTGTATCATGGAATTTACCAACTTCATCCTGTTCTACAGTATTCGCTGTTCTTTTCAACGGAGGAAGTAAAACATCAAGTATCCTCTCTTCAACGTTTCTTTCAGTTTTTCCCCTGATTTCCTCTATCTTTTCCAGCTTAACCATTTCCACAGACATTCGAACCAAATCCCTTATCATTGACTCAACATCCCGGCCAACATATCCGATTTCAGTAAACTTGCTTGCCTCTATCTTTAGAAATGGGGAGAATGTCAGTTTGGCAAGCCTTCGTGAGATTTCGGTCTTGCCAACTCCGGTAGGACCAATCATCAAGATATTCTTAGGCGCAATTTCATCACCAAGTTCAGGGGGGAGTTTTCTCCTGCGATATCTGTTTCGAAGCGCTATTGCTACTGCCTTTTTTGCTGCTTGCTGGCCAATTATAAATTTATCCAGCTCGGTTACTATCTCACGAGGAGTAAGCTCTTTATCCATAAGTTCCATAACAGGTTCCTTAAAAGATTGAGGAAGAATTATAGGCATTTAGAGCTCCCCAACTGTAATTTGATCATTCGTATAAATGCAGATACCGGAACTTATTTTTAAGGCTTCCATGGCAAGCTCTTTGGCAGATAAATCCGTATGTTTTATGAGAGCACGAGCAGCCGCAAGAGCGTAAGCCCCTCCTGAGCCGATGGCAATTATTCCATCATCAGGTTCCACTACATCACCGGTCCCTGAAAGCAGAAAAGAGTTGCTTTCATCAGAAACAATTAGCAGTGCTTCCAGTCTTCGAAGCGCTTTGTCTAAGCGCCAGTCCTTAGCAAGTTCAATAGCTGCTCGGGGAAGATTCCCGTGGTATTCTTCCAGTTTTGCTTCAAATCTGGTAAAAAGGGCAAATGCATCAGAAGTGGCCCCCGAAAATCCGGCTATCACTTTTCCCTTGTAAAGAGTCCTTATTTTACGGGCTTTCTGCTTTAAAACTGTATTGCCGAGAGTCACCTGACCATCACCAGCAATAGCTACTTTGCCTTTATGGCGCACACAAATAATCGTTGTTGCCTTTATCATCAAATCACCAAGTTATAATAATAATTAATACAAATAAATAAGTAAAGTACAAGTTTGAAGGCTGAAGCAATTTTTATGAATAACCCAGGTTAATGAATTCATTGCAAAGCATAAATACAATCTGTAAAATTAAAATTAATACACAGTGTTAGATAATAGCATAATGAATCAGGGAGGACATTTCATGAAAAACATAATTATATCAGGGCTTGTTATTCTGATATTGGTACCTGTTTCATTCAGCCAGGATCTTACTGGAGAAGATATCATCCAGAAAGTTAACGAACTGATCAATGTACAGACAAGTTACGGAAAGGCAAAGATGATCATTATAACAAGCTCCGGGAGCAAACGCACATTCATCTATGAGTCCTGGAGTAAAAATAAAGGCGAGAAAAATCTCGTGCGATATCTAGAACCAACACGCGTGAAAGGGCAGGCAATACTGATGTTGAATCATTCCGATGACATCTGGATGTACTTTCCACGCACTCAGCGAGTCCGAAAGCTTGCCACTCACGCAAAAAAGCAAAAAATGCAGGGAAGCGACTTTTCATACGAAGACATGGGGAGCGGAGATGAGTTTATTAATGATTTCAGCCCAAAAAGACTCAAAGACGAAAAAATGGAAAGACATAACTGCTTCAAACTTGAACTCACTCGCAAGCCGGACAGCAACATTTCTTATTCGAGATTGATTATGTGGGTAATAAAAGAAAATTTTTATCCGGTTGTAATCGATTACTATGAGGAACACAATCCTTCCTCTCAGGAGAAAAGACTGGTACAAAGCGATATCCGGATAATTGATGACATCCCTACCGCTATGAAAATGGTAATCTACAATGAAAACGACAACACCCAAACAGAAATGTATCTTCTCGAAGTAAAATACAACATCACACTGGAAGATAGCATGTTTACAGAAAGAGAGTTAAAAAAATGAAAAGATTTATATATTTAATGATATTTCTGATTTGCTTCTTGCCGTTTCTTAATGCTCAAGATAAACTTGAAATATTTGGATATTTTGAGTCCCAGGCATTAGCATCAAAAATCAAAAACAACTTCTACCAGCTTTATACAAATAAACTTAGAGTGGACTTAAAATCTCAGATCTCAAAAAATATTACATTCGCAGCCAATTTTGATTACATAACCTATCACGGAAAAACCCAATGGGATATCCTGGAATTTCTATCCAGCAATATTACTTCTAAAATCCCTCAAGGCATGGAATCATTTTATGTAATTCCATTTTCTAACCGCCATTTTCTTGACAACGCCTATATCAAGATGAGGTTTAAATATTTTGACCTGATTGTTGGTAAGCAACAAATTTCTCTCGGCACCGGTTACGTCTGGAACCCGACCGATGTGTTCAATATCAAGGACATGCTTGACCCTACTTATGAGATACCAGGGCACAATGCCATGAGAATAATTGTGCCGCTGGGAGCAGCTTCCTCAATTACAGCACTCTATTCTCCAGGTGATAATTGGAAAGATTCTGCAAAAATGATTCAGTTTGAGGGGCGAATTTCCCATTTCGATTATTCTCTGATCGCGATCGAAAAGATCTGGAGATTTCATGATTATACACAATTCGATTATGAAATATTGAATTTTTCTGAAGTTTCCGAGAAAAGACAGCTCTTAGGAGGAAGCATGGCAGGGGAATTCTTAGGACTGGGGATTTGGGCTGAATATGGCTACAATAAAATGGAAAAATCCAAAGACTTTTACGAACTCGTTGTTGGTTTGGACTACACCTTCGACTTCAAGACCTACATTCTGCTTGAATATTACAGGAATACATTTGGCAAATCCAATTATGAAGATTATGACCTTAATGATTGGATGCGGTTGTTTACAGCCGAACAAAAAGCCATTTCCCGCGACCAGATATATACTCTCATCCAGCACCCTGCAACAGATCTCATGACTATCGGGCTTTCAAGTTTTATTAGCATTTCAGATTCCAGTTTTGCTTTAGCTCCGGTTTTGAATTACAGTTTATCGGATAATGCAGAGATTATAGCATATCTGAATTTCAGCTTTGGCAGAGGGGGAAAGATTTCCGGTAAAAACATGGGAAATGGAGGCATGATCAGGCTTCGTATTTATTTCTGATGAATGACGGAAAAGGAGAGAGCAGATGAGAGAAAAAACCCGGCAACGAGTTTCAATTCTCCCTTATTCCTTTGCATTTTAGATCTGATTTCCATACAGTTTGAGAAAATTTTTCCATTAATTTTATATGAAATTTACTTGACATTTAATTATTCTTAGCTTATTATATAAGTATTAAAAATATTAACTTATGTAATTAGTTTAAGGGGAGAAGATATATGATTCCATCATGGCTTGAAAAGAGGCACAAGGTTTTATGGGAATCTTTCAATGATTCTACTTTCCGCTTTAAAGATGCCGCTGCAACTCTAAAAGAAAAAATGCATGACAGTGAAAAGCTGATCAATGTTTTTCTTTCAGAACTGAGGAAAAAAGGCTGGCTCGAGACTAAATTTGATCCTGATGATGCTAGGAAGAGGATATATAAATTAAGAAGCTGGGAAGATATTATCACAGAAACTCTTTCGATTGACAAAAAAAAGCTTACACGTTCGGATCTTGAAGGGCTACTTAAAGGTGCTGCAGACCTTATACGAACAAGAGTCGATTACAGTTTTATCCTCGTACTTCTCTTTTACAAAAGGATAAGCGATAAATGGGAGATGGAATACCAGGATGCTTATGGTGAAGCTATTTCAGATGGATTGAATGAAAAAGAGGCTGCTGAAGAAGCAAAAAATGCTATTTATCATGACTTTGATATTTCAGAAGAACTGCTCTGGGGAAACATCCGGAAAGAACCGGCAAGAATACCTGAAAACTTCTCCAAAGCAATGAAGACAATGGCCGAGCGGAATCCGGAGCTTAAAGATGTCTTTGAAAATGTGGATTTTGTCCAGTTCACAACCAACAGAGAGAATGCAGAGATATTAAGGCAGCTTATTGAACTTTTCAGTGCCAAATCCCTTCATTATGTCTCGCCAGACCTGCTTGGCGATGCCTACGAGTGGATTTTAAAATATTTTGCTCCTCAAAAAGCCAAAGAAGGAGAGGTTTATACTCCAAGAGAAGTCATCAAGCTCCTTGTAAAAATCCTCAATCCAGAACCTAATGAAAGCGTCTATGACCCTGCCTGCGGCTCCGGAGGAATGCTTATAGCTTCCTACCAGCATATTGAAAACGAGAACGGCAGGACTGAAGCAGGAAAACTTTTTCTTTTCGGCCAAGAAGCCAACCACAAAACACTGGCATTATCAAAGATGAACCTTTATATCCATGATATTAGGAACGCTCAATTAGCTCTCGGGGATACACTTCTCTACCCCAAATTCAAAGATGCAGAAAAATTGAAAAGATTTGATGTTGTCATAGCCAATCCTCCCTGGAATCAGGATGGCTACGATGAGGAAATACTGAAGAAAGGAGAGTTTTGGAGAGAAAGATTCAGCTTTGGGTTCACTCCAAGGCAGTCTGCAGATTGGGCCTGGATTGAACACATGTTGGGTTCCGCCAAAGAAGAAAACGGAAGGATTGGCATTGTCATAGATAACGGCTGTCTCTTCAGAGGAGGAAGAGAAAAGGCTATAAGGACTGGAGTTGTAAATAGCGACCTGGTGGAAGCCATTCTTCTTCTTCCAGAAAAGCTTTTTTATAACACCGGAGCACCTGGGACCGTATTGATTCTCAATCACAATAAACCCAAAGAAAGAAAAGGAAAAGTTCTCTTTATCAATGCCACCAAAGAATTCCAGCAGCACCCCGAAGTCCGAAAGCTCAAACAACTTGGAGAGAAACATATAAAAAAAATAGTAAAAGCTTACAGAGAGTTCAATGAAGAGGATGGATTCTCTAAAGCCATAGATATGGAGAAGATAAAAGAGAATGACTACAACCTTAATGTTACGCTTTATGTCTTTCCGGAAGAAGAAGTTGAGGATATCGATGTGACCAAGGAATGGGAAGAACTGCGCCAGATTGAAGAAGAATCCCTGGTAATTGAAGAAAAGATTGAAGGTTACCTCAAAGAACTGAGGGAAAAGAATAATGTATAACCCCAATTTTCTTTACACGAATAAGATTGTTAAAAACCTCACGCTTACCGCCGAAGCAAGAACGATTATCCTGAATTCGCCCCTTATTCCCAAATGGGAGGTTTCTCTGAGAAAAGAAGCCCTAATAAGAAGTGCTCATTCATCCACATCTATTGAGGGGAATCCGCTTTCTCTTGAAGAAGTCAGCGCCCTGGCAAAAGGCCGGGACATCATGGCCAGGAGGAAAGATAAACAGGAAGTTCTCAACTATCTTGAGGCATTGGAAAGAATTCTTGAATTAGCTAAAAGAACTCCATTTACACCAAGAGACCTGCTGGAGGTTCATAAAATAGTAACAAAAGAGACTCTGGAGAATCCAAAAGATGAAGGAATATTTCGTGACCGTCAGGTATTTGTTGGAAACAGAATCACTGGAGAGGTTGTTTTTATGCCTCCTCCAACAGAACAAGTTTCTGAATTGATTAATGAGTTCTTCGATTGGTTCAATTCCCCAGGTGCGGATGAACTTGATCCTGTAATCCACGCCGGAATAACGCATTATGAACTCGTGAGGATTCATGCTTTTGTCGATGGAAATGGAAGGACTGCAAGAATCATGGCTTCTCTGGTCTTTTATGAGAGAGGTTTCGATGTCAAAAGGTTCTTTGCTCTGGATGACTATTATGATAATGATAGGCGCGCCTATTATGCAGCATTAAAAAGCGTAGATCAGAAGACACTCGATTTAACTGGATGGCTGGAGTACTTTACAGAAGGCATTGCTGTCAGCATTAAGGACCTAAAGAATAAAGTCATTGGCTTAAGCAAGGATATTAAGGTATTAAAAGAAAAAGGCCAGATAGCCCTTACTGAGAGACAGATGAAGATTGTGGAGAAAATAATTCAAAACGACAGAATCGCTATAAACGAAGTTGTCAAGGAATTTGGAGTATCGAGACAGATGGCGTTGAAAGAAATGAACAAATTAGTAAATCTCAGTGTCATTCGACTCAGAGGAAAAGGGCGTGGGGCATACTATGAATTGGTTTAATAACGGTTGTCATTTTGGTTGTCGATTGGGTTGTCGTTTATGCCGCCAGCTTTTTATGTCAGAGGGCAATTTTATTAAGCGAAAACTATAATGATTGTATATTTGGATGAATCTTATGACCAACCCGATAAAAGATTTCTATTATTAGGCTTACTCTTTTCACCATCTAAGGAATTGCACCGTGCACTCACAGAAATACATAAACGAAAACGATGTCTCGATAAGCACAAAAATATAGTTGAAACGAAATATAATAATTGCTTTAGTAGTCATAATTATGATGTATGTAAAGATTTTATCGATGCATTTTTAATATCTGATTCGTGGTTCTGTGCTGTTGCCGTTGACTCGGAAACAACGACTTTCAATCTTAGTTATTTTGGAAAGCCACATGAGCCAGATTCAATTAAGAAAGCAAGAGTATATAAAAAATTTACTGAGTTGCTCATATCAAGTAATACCAGAAGAATAAAAAATGCAGTTCTATTAGTTGATGAAGTAACTCGCTGTAACCATGACCGCTTCTTAGAGCTGATAAGAGAATCTTTTTGTATTCCTGGTGAAGATCACAGCGCTAATAGAGAATTTCCAATTTTTAGACATATCGGATCGATCAAATCTGATACACCTGAAAATATACGCTTATGCATCTGTGACTTGTTATTAGGATGTATATTAAACAACAATCTCCCTACCCACAATAAATGGAAAAATCAACTGAGAAAATATTTGATAACCAGATTAGAATTAAAAGATTTATTAGAGCCCACATGGACAAAAAAAGGAATAAATAAATCGTTAAGTAGAAAATTCAGGATATGGTATTGGAAACCGTATAGAAAAAAAGCTCAGGTTCGGGGCCCTCAATGATAATCGGCAACCGATATCTCCGGCTCAGACCTAAGCATATTTCATATTAATGATTATTTTTGTTTTGTCAAGTTTTAATTGGCTCTATGAAAAAAACTGTGAAATTAGAGGGATATGAAAGAGAACAGTAAAAATTTTAAGCTCACTAAGATAGAAATGATACCAAAGGAGTGGGAGATTGTAGGATTAGGAAATATTGTTGAAGTCTATGATAGTAAAAGGATTCCGCTTAGTAAAATGGAAAGACGCGAAATAAAAGGAATTTACCCTTATTGCGGTGCAAATGGAATCATTGATTATATTAACGATTATATTTTTGACGGAGAATTTGTTTTGTTAGCGGAAGATGGTGGTTCTTATAATAAATTTGGAAAAACTGCTTATTTAATGAGTGGAAAATTTTGGGTCAACAATCATGCACATATTTTGAATGCAAGAAAAGGCACAACTACCAATTTATTTCTATTAAATGTTCTAAATTTCTTTGATTTAAATCCATATATTGTCGGATCAACACGAACTAAAATGAATCAAGAACAAATGAGAAGGATTAAACTCCCCCTCCCCCCTCTTCCAGAACAACAAAAAATTGCTGAGATTCTTTCGACTGTTGATAAGGCGATTGAGAAAGTTGACGAAGCTATTAAAAAGACTCAAAAATTGAAAAAGGGGATGATGCAGGAACTGTTAACCAAAGGCATCGGCCACAAGGAGTTCAAGAACACAGAGATTGGGAGGATACCGAAGGAGTGGGAGATTTATAAAATTAAAAATATTGGTAATATTATTACAGGCAAAACTCCATCAACAAAGAATAAAGTATATTGGAATGGGAATATTCCATTTATAACTCCAGCAGATATTAAGCAAAATAAATATATAAATAATACTAAAAGGAATGTTTCTAATGAAGGAGTAAGAAGAATTGGATATATCCTGCCAAAAGAAGCAGTAGTAGTAGTATGTATTGGGTCTACAATTGGGAAAATTGGTATAACATCTAAAGAGAGTGTGACGAATCAACAAAATAATTCAATTATTTGTAAAAAAAAGATAAATCCTCACTACGTTTATTATGCACTTTTACTAAGAAACAAAATCTTGAAATCTTTTTCGGGAATTGCAGCAGTTCCAATAATAAATAAAACATTATTTGGAAATTTAGAAATTACAATCCCCCCTCTCCCAGAACAACAAAAAATCGCTGAGATCTTGAGTACTGTGGACAGCAGGTTGGAAATGTTAAGAAAAAGAAAAGGAAAGCTCGAAAGGGTAAAAAAAGGGCTAATGAATGATCTTCTGACAGGGAGAAAAAGGGTTAGACTGGATTCTTAAAATGGGATTTACAGAAAAGCGGCTTGTAGAAGATTACATCATCCAGAAACTTATAGAAAAAAACTGGAGGTTTGTCCCTGCCGATGAACTTGAGAGAGAAACTCTCGAGGAACCCCTTCTTATTCCTAACTTAGTGCGGGCTTTAAAGGGAATCAACCGTGACACTAGTATCGGAGACGAAGAGATCAATAAAGTTATCAACGAATTAAAACTCGCATCTTCAGGCATTGAAGGGGCCAAAAAGATTTTAAACTTTTATAAGTTCGGTGTTCCTGTGAAATTCGAAAAAGAAAAGATTGTAGAGTCTATTCAGCTTTTCGACTTTAAGAAGCTCAAAAATAACGAGTTCACAGCCACACGGCAAGCCTCCTATCATGGAAGAGAAAGGATCAGAACAGATATTGTCCTCTATATCAATGGTCTTCCTGTGGTCAATGTGGAGTGTAAAAATCCTGCGAACATATCCGAGAGCTGGCTGAATGCTTACAATCAGATAAAAGACTACGAAAAACTCGTTCCGGAACTCTATAAGTATGTCCAACTCGGAGCTGCCGCAGAAAGTCAAGCACGGTATTTTCCCATAGTTCCCTGGCAGGAAGAAACAAGAGTACATGAATGGAGAGAGGAAGGCAGTGACTCGATCGATTCTCAGATTGAAATGCTCTCTCCGGATACCCTACTCGATATCATCAAGAACTTCCTGTTTTTCAGGGTTGAATTCGGAAACGCCACAAAGGTCGTTACCAGGTACATGCAGTACAGGGCAGCAAACAAGATGGTTGACAGAGTCATCAGGAATTTAAAAGGAGAAGAAGATAAAGACAAGGGACTCATCTGGCACTGGCAGGGAAGCGGCAAGACTCTGATCATGATATTTGCGGCGAATAAGCTTTACTATCTGAGCCGTCTAGGAAATCCTTCAATATTTTTCATCGTAGACAGGATTGAACTCGAGGACCAGCTCTATAACGAATTTTACTCATTGGATCTCGTTAAGCCTGAAATAATAGGGCATATAAAAGAGCTTAAAAGGCTTCTAAGGTTCGATGATTACAGAAGCAAGAGAGGTGTGTTTATCATCCTAATCCATAAGTTCAGGCCTGAAGAACTCAAAGAGCTTCAGGAAGAAATTGAGAGAATATCGAAACATAAAGAAACGATCATGAACAGGAAAAACATCATCGCCTTCATTGACGAAGGCCACCGGACCCAGCACGGCCTGCTTGCAGCCCAGATGAAGGCCATACTTAAAAGTGCCTTTTTCTTTGCTCTCACAGGCACACCGATAGCAAAAAAAGGAAGAGATACTTATGTTGAGTTCAGCTATCCTCCTGAAGAGCCTTATCTTGACAGGTACTTCATCACTGATTCCATAAAGGATGGTTTCACAGTAAAAATCGTTTATCAGCCTAGGCTTGAAAAGGAAGTTCATTTAAAAAAGGATTTATTGGAATCTTTTCTTGAATCAGAATTTGAAGAGCTGCCCGAGGAAATAAGGGAAACCATTGAAGCTCATGTAAAAAAAAGACTTAATGCTATTAAACTTGTACTCGAAAATCCAAGGAGGATTAAAGTGATTGCCGAGGATGTTGCCCAGCACTTCAAGGAAAATATCGACGGCAAATTCAAGGCCTTGGTAGTGGCTGGAAGCAGGAAGGCCTGCGTTAATTACAAGCGTGAATTAGATAAGCATTTGCCTGCAAAATATTCTGAAGTCGTCCTGAGCTACATGCAAGATGACAGAAGGAAAAGGAAATTGATTCACCAATATATAGCTGAAACCAGAGCGAGATACGGAGGTCTAAATTATGAGGATATCCGGAAAGACTTCATCGAGAAGTTCAAAGAGGAGGAGTATCCAAAAATATTGATTATAACGGAAATGCTTCTTACAGGCTTCGACGTACCGGTACTTCAAATCATGTATCTGGATAAACCTCTAAAAGAGCACAGACTCCTTCAGGCTGTGGCAAGGACAAATAGACCCTATAAAGATTTAAAAGAAGCGGGAATAATCATCGATTATGTCGGAGTTCTTAAAGAATTCAAGAAGGCCTTGGAAATGTACAGTGAAGCAGATATCCAGGATGTGCTCCTCGATTATGGAAAGCTCGAAGAGGAATTTTGTGCTCTGATTAACGAAAATTTTAAGATATTTCAAGGAATCCAAAAAAATTACAATAGAGAAACACTACTTCAGGCGATTGAGGTTCTAACTGCAGAAGAAAGAAAAGGAAAAGATTTTCAGGTAAATTATAAGAATTTAAGAAAGATTTTTGAGCTCCTCGGCCCTAGAGAACTAAAACTCGAATATTTTGAGGATTACAAGTGGCTCTCTGCAATTTACACCTACTACATGAAAACAGTCATACAAAAGCCCTTTGATGAGGCATATGTTCAGAAGTATTACGATAAAACCATAAGATTTGTTCACAAATCCACAGAAATCGAGAATTTGGAGAAAGAACTTCCGGTTATTGCCTTTGACGACAAATATCTTGAGGCATTGGAAGAGAAGGTTAAGAGCAAGGAGGAAAAGGCCGCCAATATTCTCTTTACTCTAAACAGATTGGTTCTTGTCGAAAGGCATAGAAACCCTGTATATGAGTCGTTAGTGGAAAAAGTGGAAAGGCTTCTGAAGTTGTGGAAAGAGAAAACAAGGGATTATTCATTGATATACACAAAGGGAGTGGAGACTTTAAATGAGATGAACAATCTCTTCTCAAGACAAAGGTCTATCGGTTTTTCAGATATTGAATATTCCATGCTTCTAGAGCTCGAGAAGAGTTTAAGCAAAGAAGAAGATTTTATAACGTTAGTCCGGGATTTTTCAAAGGAACTTGAAAAACACATGTTTTCGGGATGGCTGTATCAAACCACTGTAAAAAAAGAAATAGAAAGAGAAGTCAGAAGATTTGTGAGGGGCATAAAAAGAAAATATGCCCTCTCTTTTGACGAAATGAATACCTTACATGAAAAACTTACAGAATGTGTAGAAAATTATGGAACTCAATAAAATCCTTCATGAGGTTTCCTACAGAAATGTTAAGTACCCGCGAGTAGAGTTAAAAACAGGGAAACTTCTCCTTGTCCTTCCTTTTGGATTTGATCCTGAGATCGTCTTGAGGAAACACAAGCGATGGATATGTAAAAAAATTGAATTCATAGAAGATTGCCTAAAAGAGGCTGAAAATAAGGAGATAGCGGAGAGAAAGGAAAAAGAATTTAGAGAGATTATTCATTCTTTGGTTGAAAGGATTTCTGAAGAGATGGGAGAAAAGTTGAATAAGATATATTTCAGGACTATGAGGACAAAATGGGCAAGTTGCAGTACAAAAAAGAACTTGACTGTCAACAAACTTATGAAATTTTTACCCGAACATCTACTTTATTACATAATTTTTCACGAGATTGTCCATCTTAAACAGAAAAGACACAACGAAAGATTTTGGGGAATAATAGAGAAAAAATTTGATGACTATAAGGTTCTGGAAAGGGAACTCTTTATCTACTGGTTTTGCGTTGCTTGACTTGTTCTTCGGCAAAGGCATCTTTAAGGAGTTTACTCTGACGGTTAAAAGCCAGCCGCGGACTCCTTGTCTCCTTCATCAGAGATATTTCTTGTGTTAGAAGACGGGCTACATACATCGTATAAGTGGCAGATCTGCGGGATTCTCTTTTGAAAAGCGGGTGATCTCGGTTTATATAGACAACATTTCCCTCCGAAAAACATTCAGGCCCTGACTCCCCGAAGAAGTCGAGGCAGACGGATACGCTGCTGTTACCCATCCTCATCCTTCTTACGATTGCGTTTGGAGTGATTTTTTTTACAAGCGGATGGCGTCTTTTTTTTGTCTTTGTTTTCTGTTTTCTCTCTTCTTTTTTCGGTTCTATCTTAGATTTGTCTTCTCCTTTTTTATTTCCGTGTTCAGTTACTGCTCCTCCTCCGATTCCTCCATTTTCACCATAAGGAATTGGCCCGAAGGGAGATAAATCCGGGTTTTGGGCTAACGCTTTATGGATTCTCTGCAGGGCCTCTTTTACGGCCCGGCCAGCCTTCCGGTCAGCCCTTCGGTCTGCTTCTTTCCCCAAACTCTTCTTGATGATGGCTACGACCTTACCTATGATTTTGAGAAATTCCTGATATTCGTCTGAGTCCGTTACAAAATTTGACCGATCGCTGGTTATAGGGAGAAAATCTGCATTGATTTCTCCCTTTATTCTGGATACAACCTTTCCCCAAGTTTCCATCCCAAAAAGGTCTTTTTTTACCGTTGCTCCCTTTACTTTAACATCAATTCCCAAATCCTTAACTGAGGCCATGGAAGTCGGGGTTATGACAATCTCTCCTGATACGAGCCCGTATTTACACCCTTCCATGAAGGGAATACTCTGGCCTACAAGGCTTCTTGGAAAAAGGCGGCGGTTGTTCAGATAAACAGTAAAGTCAGGGGCTTTAAGGGGGACACCTTCCATTAATTTTTTTTCGGCCTCTTCGAGATCAAATGTCTTAGAAAGATTGGAAAGAACAACGGTAGTCCCATCTCCTCTTTTAAGGTCAGGCTCGAGGATTTCTAATGGAAGATACCATGTATCCTTTTCCTCTTTCCAGGCTTTTTTGTCGAAAATCAC